>JBAPYD010000431.1:0-13436 GCA_049284555.1 Chromatiaceae bacterium
CGCATCGGACAACATGGTGCGATCGCGCCATTGCCCGACATCATCCGTGAGCGCGCCGCAGCGGCGCTCGCAGTGCCCTGAGTTTTTGAGAAGTTACTCGGCCCACACCCAAGCGTGGACTGCGCAAGGGTTTGGGTTATCTCAACTGGCTCTTCAATCCGTTCCACGGGCTCGATGCGAGCCGGATCTATGACCTGTTGGCGACCGGCTCGGCCACGCAGAGCGGTCTCTATCTGAACCTGGGCTATTGGCCGAACGCCTCGACCCTCGACGAGGCGAGCGACGCCCTCGCGCTCCTGGTGGGGGAGGCGGCCGACATGGACGGCCGGGATACGGTGCTGGATTGCGGCTTCGGATTCGGCGACCAGGATCTGCTCTGGGCGCGGACCTTCGCGCCCCACCGTATCCGGTCGCCCGAATCCCGGCCCGCGTCGCACTGCGCTTCAGCGCGGACAGCGTCTACCGCGGTCTGGACTACGTGCTGATGACGGCGGTTAAGCCGCAAGGGATATCGCCCCCCGGGTCTCGTCCTTAGAAGGGGCCGCGCCAGCGGCCTTCGCCCGACAGCGCGGGAATCGGGCGCCCGCCCCCCGTTCGTGGCGGCTCGTCCCGGCGTTACCCCCCGGAGCCGGGCGGTCGCGGAAACAATACCGGGGTTTGCGCCTTGTAGGCCTGGTAGTCCGCCTCGTCCGCCCAGCGCGCGTCGGCGCGGGCCTCGAGGATCGGGATGCCGCTTATGCGGGTCAGCAGCAGATAGACGAAGAGCGGAGAGATCAGCGTCAGGTACTGCCAGCCGGATAACGCGGGCAGCGCGATGAGCGCGATCCCGGTCCACAGGACGATCTCGCCGAAATAATTGGGGTGCCGGGACCAGGCCCAGAGGCCCGACCGGATGAAGCGGCCCTTGTTCGCCGGTTCCTCACGGAAGGCCCGCTTCTGGGCGTCGGCGATCACCTCGATGGCGAAGCCCGCGGCCCAGACCGCGATGCCGAGCCATCCCATCGGCCCGAGCGGCGGCGCGGTCTGGGACGTCATCGCGGCGAGCGCCGCGGCCAGGGTCAGAAACACCCAGAGCCCCTGCAGCGTCCAGGCCATCAGGAAGCGCGTGAACGACGGCTTGATGTCGTCGAAGCGGGTGTCGGAGCCGCTCCGGTGGATCCGCCCGTACAGAAAGGTGCCGATGCGGACCGCCCAGATCGAGACGAGCGCGACCAGCACCACGGAGCGCGCGTCGAACCGGGCGGCCAGCAGGAAGGTGCCGATCGCGACGGTCAGGTAGGTCAGGCTTCCGGTGAGGTCGTACCACCGCTCGGTCTGCGCCCGGTAAGACGGGGCGAATACGACCCATTGGATCGCGAAGGCGACCAGGCCGCCGAGCGCAAACAGAGACCACCCGGCGACGCGGACGCCCCCCTGGGCGCCCGCCCAGGCGATGCCGGACGCCACGAGCATGGCACCGAGGATCGCGACGATCGATTCGAGCACTGGGTTCTTCATGGTCCCCGGGTCCGAAATGCACGCGCCGAACAGAAGATCGACGACCGACTCGACGTCGACAATGTCATGGCGACCGGGGCAGTGATCAACCTGTCAGACATCTCGGGGGGCGACGCCGCGACCGCTCGAAGCGGGAGAGGGGCATCACGGCAGGAAGGCTGAGAGGGGGTATGCTGCCGGCCGCGTGCCACAGCATACCCCGTCGATCTCCAAGGCCTAGCGCCTGCTGATCACGTGCACCGTCGAGGCCTGGGGACCCTGCTCCCCCGGCTCCTCGGCAAAGCGAACCTCGTCGCTCTCCTCCAGCTTGTCGAAATCCGCGCCGAGCACGCTGTTGCGGTGGAAGTAGACCAGCCTGCCGTCCGGTGTCTCGATACGCCCGAAATCCTCGGCGGGCACGAGCTCGGCGACCCGGCCGAGTGCCGGCGGCTCGTGGGTCTTGATCTCGTGTCGCAGCTTCCGGGCGTAGCTCTCGAGCTGACGGCGTGCGGCATCGAAGGCGTCACGGATAGCCACGTAGACGTCCTCGTGGGCCTGGTTCGCCTTGGGGTCCCGGGCGACCGCGAGCTCACGTCCAGGTACCGTCAGGTCGATGCTGACGTGGTAGAGATTGCCCTGGTGGTGGTGCTTGTGCTGGGACTCCACGACCACGCGGCAGCCCATGATGTCGGGAAAGATCTGGTCGAGCTTTTCGGCCTTCTCCCGAACCTTGGCCTCGACCGCATCGGAGTGCGGGAATCCGCGGAAGGTGACCTGTAAGGGGATCTTCATCGGCACGATCCTCCTGATGAGACATCGATCGTCGGCAGCGTGTCTCGGTTGAGGGGGTATGGATCCTTCAGCCCCGAGGGTTGACGCTTGGCGCTCTGACAGGTTCAGTGAGCACCTCGTTCGTCCCTCGCAGGACGAGACCCCGCGACGCTGAATCACGCTGCCACTACTAGTATGGCAGGCCGGTCGTCGCCTGGCGGTGCCGACTCCAAACCCGCCGTCGTCGGGGGCAACGTCCCATTGCCCGCTGATGAACCGATCGCGACCCCTGGACCAGGCCAACCCGACGTGGCGATGTTGTACCCCGTGCCGGCTTCGACCATGCTTGTATTGATGAGGTCCGACGTGGGGCGGTGCTTTTGTGACCATCTGGTCGGGGAGCCGATATGAACGGGTCGAGCGTCGATTACCGGTGTGTGCTTGCGGTGGTGGATCTGGGGGTCCTGACGGAGCCTGTCCTGGACCGCGCGGTCGATCTGGGTCGGCGTTGTGGCGCCACGGTCGACGTTGCCAACGTGCTCGAGGGCATGCCTGTCTTTCTCTACCATGCCGTCTCCCCCGAGGAGCTCCAGAGGATCGTGGACAGGAATACCTCCTGGAGCCGCGAACGGTTGATGCACCTCCTGAGCACGCGCCCCGGCATCCGGGGTGGCCATACGGTGACGGGCATCCTGGCGGAGGAGACGCGGGCGTTGTCGGACCGCACAGGGGCGGACCTGTTGGTGATCGGAGCCCATGAGCGGCATGGCATGGCGATCCTGCTACGGGACCGCTCCGATGAGATTCTGCACAAGGCGCGGCGGGACGCCCTCGTCGTCAAGCAGGCCGCGCCCGAGACACCGCCCTATCGACACGTGCTGGCCGCGATCGACCTGGATGAGCGGGGCGAGCTGGTGGCTGCCCGTGGGGCCCGGATGGCCGCGCTCCACGGGGCGGACCTGACCCTGTTGCACGTCGTCGACCACTTCCCGGTCGATCGCTCCAATACCCTGATCCCGCCGGAGGACCGAGATCCGCTGGTCCACGCGCGCGGCCATGCGCTGGATCGGCTGGAGTCGCTGGTGAAGAAGGCGGATGTGGCAGAGTGTCGCCTGGAGGTCTTGGTAAGTGCCCGCAAGGCAAGCCGGGAGATACCCGCTTTCGCCGAGGCCGCCGGCGTGGACCTCATCGTCACGGGCTCCCATGGACCCCAAGGCCTAGGCCGCCTGCTCGGCTCCACGGCGGACGGCATCGTGCACCGCGCCGATTGCGACGTGCTGGTGGCTCGACTGCCGACCACACCCTGAGCCGGCCGTCTCCGCGCTGGCGGGCCGAGGCGCGTGCCCGGGCTCCGCGAGGTTGGGGGAGGGCGAGGGCATGCGTCACCAGCGTGACCTCGAAAGGGCGCAGACACTGGGATGGACCGCCCGAGAAGGGTGTCCAGCTCGCCACGTGATCCCTGGGGATCGCCTCCATGGGCGAGATCGATCCGAAAAGCCGGTAATCGGAACGCAAATGAAGATGCAGATAAAAGCGACAGCCCCCACCCTGCTTTGCCTGCTCGCGCTCTCGTCCAGCGCGGTGACCCCGGCGAACATGGAGCGCGGCCGCCTGTTCTACGAGAACCACTGCCGCGACTGTCACGAGAGCAACGTGCACATCCGCGAGGTTCAGGCCGCCGGGTCGCTCGAAGCCGTACGCACCCAGGTGGAACGCTGGCAGGCGGTCCTCAATCTGGAGTGGAGCGCGGAGGACGTGGGTGATGTGGCGGAGTACCTCAACGCCACCTGGTACCACTATGCCCCGTGAGTCGGGGCTCATTGGGCGGCGAAGGGAACGGCGGCGGTTGGGCTCTCGGTCCGTCGAGTTGGATGGGAGAGCGGACCGCCCACCGCAACCCTGTGGCCTCAATCTGCCGGTAGCGGGCAGCGAGTCACAATCCACTCACGTTCAGAAGCCGCGACGTGTGACGTAAGGGCCGTAAGCCCTTGATTGAATTGGTGGAGCAGAGGGGGATCGAACCCCTGACCTTCGCATTGCGAACGCGACGCTCTCCCAGCTGAGCTACTGCCCCTGAACTGTTCGTCGCTTGAGCGACGCCAACCGCTTCGGAATGACGGCCGGGTGCGGGAGGGATCTGGCGACTGGCGCCCGAACAAGAGCGGAAATTTTGCACCCGATCGGGGCGCGCGGCAAGCCCTTCTGAGGCCCTGGCGTCCGAGCGGCGTTTGCTTGGGTGTGCGGGCGGGCGCCAGGGATCAGCGTTGCAGGATCAGCTCGATCACGGCCTTGCTGCCGAAGTAGGCCAGGATCAGGATGACGAAGCCGCTCAGGGTCCAGATGATGGCGGTGCGTCCCCGCCAGCCGTAGCGGAAGCGCCCGAGGAGCAGCCCACCGAACACCAGCCATCCCAGGCAGGAGAGCACGGTCTTGTGGACCAGGTGCTGGGCGAACATGTCCTCGAGGAAGGCGAAGCCGGAGAGCAGGGCCAGGGTCAGGAGCACGAATCCCGCGGCGATCATCTCGAACAGCAGGCTCTCCATGGTCTCCAGCGGGGGCAGACTGCGCACGAAGCCGCCCGGGTGGCGGATGTGCAGGTGATGGTCCTGCACCGCCAGAAGGATCGCCTGGACCGATGCGAGGGTGAGCAGGCTGTAGGAGAGCATGGAGAGCAGCACGTGGATCTTCAGGGGCCAGCCCGCCGTGTGTCCCATGAAGGCGACCTCGCCGAAGCGGGCGTCCAGCGCGAGGGTCACGGCCGCCACGGGCAGGAGGATGAGGCCCAGGTTGTCCACCGGCTTGGTCAGGGAGGAGACCAGCAGCAGCGTGATCACCGTCCAGGAGGTCAGGGACAGGGCGTTGAAGAACCCGAGGTTCAGCCCGGCATGGCTGAAGATCCCTTCCCACAGGAGCCAGCTGTGCAGGATCAGCCCGGCGAAGCCGAGTGAGAGGCCGAGATCCCGGCTGGGCAGCCAGGACCCGTCCCCGCGCGGCCCATGGGGACGGAACAGGCGCACGGCGATGACGGCCGTGGCGCCAAGATAGAACAGGATGGCGGCGATGGAGAGCAGGGTGTGTCTCATGCGCGGGGATGATGGCACAAAGCGGCAGGCCGGAAAACGCCGCGTCGGCGCTATACTGCCGGCCCAAAGTGGACCGCGCCGGGACGGGTGCCCGGGCGCGATCGGCGCGCTACGAGAAGAGGTCGCCCATGTTCGAGAATCTCCAGCAGCGTTTCGGGCGGGTGCTGAGCAATCTGCGGGGTCAGGGTCGCCTGTCCGAGGACAACATCAAGGACACCCTGCGCGAGGTGCGCATGGCCCTGCTCGAGGCGGATGTGGCGCTCCCGGTGGTGCGACAGTTCGTCGAGCAAGTGCGGGAGAAGGCCCTGGGCGAGGAGGTGATGAAGAGCCTCACCCCGGGTCAGGTGCTGATCAAGATCGTCAACGACGAGCTCGTGGCGCTGATGGGGGAGTCCAACGAGCGACTCAACCTGGCCGCTCAGCCCCCGGCGGTCGTCCTCATGGCCGGTCTTCAGGGCTCCGGTAAGACCACCACGGTCGCCAAGCTCGCCCGCTGGCTCCAGGACAAGCAGAAGAAGTCGGTGCTGGTCGTGGGCTGCGACGTCTACCGTCCCGCGGCCATCGAGCAGCTGCGAACCGTCGCCGCCGAGGTCGGGGCCTCGGTGTTTCCGAGCAGCGCCGATCAGCGCCCCATCGACATCGCGCGGGCCGCCCTCGACGCCGCACGCAAGCAGTTCAAGGACGTGCTGATCGTGGACACCGCCGGCCGGCTCCACGTCGACGCGGCCATGATGGAGGAGATCAAGGGCCTGCACGCCGCCCTGAGCCCCGTGGAGACCCTGTTCGTGGTGGACTCCATGACCGGCCAGGACGCGGCCAACACGGCCCGGGCCTTCGACGAGGCCCTGCCGCTCACGGGTGTCATCCTGACCAAGGCCGATGGGGATGCCCGGGGCGGCGCGGCCCTTTCGATCCGCCAGATCACCGGCAAGCCGATCAAGTTCCTGGGGACCGGCGAGAAGACCACGGCCCTGGAGCCCTTCTATCCCGACCGGGTCGCCTCCCGCATCCTGGGCATGGGGGACGTGGTCTCTCTGGTGGAGGAGGTGCACGCCAAGATCGACCGGGATCATGCCGAGCGGCTGGTCAAGAAGCTCAAGAAGGGCAAGGAGTTCGATCTGACCGACTTCCGGGAGCAGCTCGAGCAGATGAACAAGCTCGGGGGGATGGCGGGGCTCATGGACAAGCTCCCGGGCATGGGTCAGGTGCCCGAGCACCTGAAGAGTCAGGTGAACGACAAGGAGATGGGCAAGCTGATCGCCATCATCAATTCCATGACCCCCCAGGAGCGCCAGTTTCCCGCCGTCATCAAGGGCTCCAGAAAGCGCCGTATCGCCCTGGGGTCCGGGACCCAGGTGCAGGATGTGAACAAGCTGCTGAAGCAGTTCACCCAGCTCCAGAAGGTGATGAAGAAGATGAAGGGAGGCGGCATGGCCAAGATGATGCGGGCCATGGGCGGACGCCTGCCGGGCGGTTTCCCCGGGGGCGGCATGCCACCGGGCGGGTTCCGGATGTAGGTGCCGAGAATCTCTAGAGCAACGCTGAGAGGTCGAGCCGGAGGGAAGGCAGACCCGGGATCGGCACCGGCGCCGCGAGGTCGAGCACATCCGAGGCCCGAAATCCCGTCTCGCTCGGGTCACGGTAGCGCGTGATCCGGCGCCCATTGATGTCGACCAGCCAGACCTCCGGGACGGCGAAGCGGGCGTAGATGCCGAGCTTGAGGTCCCGATCGACGCGCAGGCTGGTCTCGGCGACCTCGATCAGGAGCAGGATGTCGGGCGGCTCGGGGTGGCGGGTGCGGTACTTGGAGGCGGGCGGGGTGACCAGGGCGAGGTCCGGCTTGGGCTCGTCGTGCCGACCGAGATGGATCGGGTTTTGGATGCGGACGACCGCTTGGTGCCCCGCCAATGGGACGAGCCGATTCTGCAGATCAGTGACGATACTCGCATGGGGTGCCCCGATCGGCGTCATCTCGATGACCTCTCCATCAATCAGCTCCACGCGGGCGTCCGGCGCGAGGATGCCGACCTCTCCCATGCGGTAGTAGTCCTCCGCCGTGTAACGGTGACGTCGGACCAGGTCTTCGGCGGTGCTGGACATCGCTTGATTCACCCCAATCGATTGGGCTCAGCGCAAGGATAGCCGGTATCACACCTCCCGATAGAGCTGCCCGCCCTCTTCGACGAACTCCTTGGCCTTCTCCTTCATGCCCTCCTCGATGGCGGTCTCGAGGTTGTCGAGCCGGTGGGCCTGGGCGTAGTCGCGCACGTCCTGGGTGATCTTCATGGAGCAGAAGTGAGGCCCGCACATGGAGCAGAAGTGGGCGACCTTGTGGGATTCGTGGGGCATGGTCTGGTCGTGGTACTCGCGGGCCCGCTCCGGGTCGAGGGAGAGGTTGAACTGGTCGTCCCAGCGGAACTCGAAGCGGGCCTTGGAGAGCGCGTTGTCCCGCACCTGGGCACCAGGAAGCCCCTTGGCCAGATCCGCCCCGTGCGCGGCGATCTTGTAGGTGATGATGCCGTCGCGCACGTCCTGCTTGTTGGGCAGGCCCAGATGCTCCTTGGGGGTGACGTAGCAGAGCATGGCGGTCCCGTACCACCCGATGTTGGCCGCGCCGATGCCGGAGGTGATGTGGTCGTAGCCGGGGGCGATGTCGGTGATCAGGGGGCCCAGGGTATAGAAGGGGGCCTCGAAGCAGTCGCGTAGCTCCTTCTCCACGTTGACCTGGACCAGGTGCAGGGGGACGTGGCCCGGGCCCTCGATCATGACCTGCACGTCGTGCCGCCAGGCGATCTTGGTGAGCTCCCCGAGCGTCTCCAGCTCCGCGAACTGGGCCGCGTCGTTGGCATCGGCGATGGACCCGGGCCGCAGGCCGTCCCCCAGGCTGAAGGAGACGTCGTAGGCCTTCATGATCTCGCAGATCTCCTCGAAGTGGGTGTAGAGGAAGTTCTCCTGGTGATGGGCCAGGCACCACTTCGCCAGGATGGATCCGCCCCGCGAGACGATGCCGGTGACCCGGTCGGCGGTGAGCGGCACGTAGCGCAGCAGCACCCCGGCGTGAATGGTGAAGTAGTCGACCCCCTGCTCGGCCTGCTCGATCAGGGTGTCCCGGAACTGCTCCCAGGTGAGCTCCTCGGCCTTGCCGTCGACCTTCTCCAGGGCCTGGTAGATGGGCACGGTGCCGATCGGCACGGGCGCATTGCGCAGGATCCACTCGCGGGTCTCGTGGATGTTCTTGCCGGTGGAGAGGTCCATCAGGGTGTCGCCGCCCCAGCGGGCCGACCAGACCATCTTCTCCACCTCCTCCTCGATGCTGGAGGTCACCGCCGAGTTGCCGATGTTGGTGTTGATCTTCACCCGGAAGTTGCGCCCGATGATCATGGGCTCCAACTCCGGGTGGTTGATGTTGGCCGGGATGATGGCGCGACCCCGCGCCACCTCATCGCGGACAAACTCCGGGGTGATGGTCTCGGGGAGGCTGGCGCCGAAATGCTGACCCCGGTGCTGGCGCAGGAGCTTGGCGTAGCGGGGGTCGGCCCGCAGCTCCTCCAGGCGCATGCTCTCGCGCAGGGCCACGTACTCCATCTCGGGGGTGATGAGGCCCCGGCGGGCATAGTGCATCTGGGTGGCGTTGTGCCCCGGCCTGGCCCGGCGGGGGGTGCGCAGGTGCTCGAAGCGCAGGTGGGCCAGGCTCGGATCGGCCTGGCGGCGTCGGCCGAACTCGGAGCTGGGACCCTCGAGCCGCTCGGTGTCGCCCCGCTCCTCGATCCAGGCGGTGCGGACCTCCGGCAGACCCGCGAGCAGATCGATGGAGACCGCGGGGTCCGTGTAGGGTCCCGAGGTGTCGTACACGTAGACGGGCGGGTTCTCCTCGGTCCCCTGGTGCGTGTGGGTCGGTGTGAGCGTGACTTCCCGCATGGGGACCCGGATATCCGACCGCGATCCCTCCGCGTAGACCTTGCGGGAGCCGGGGAAGGGTCGGGTGACCTCGTCGGACAACCGGGCGGTCGTCTGGATGAAATCCTTGGGAATGGCGCTCATGGTGACCTCGGATGGACGGGCAGGCGCGGGGCAGGCGCCACGTTGGTGCTCGATGCTGGGGATGCGCTTTGGGCGGCTTCGCGGGCGCGGGCGGGGCGAGGTCGGGGCGGGGACGCTTCGGTCGCGATGTGGCGACCGTCGATGACCCGCCTGCTTTCCTGCGCCGGCATGACCCGGATCAGGTTCGAAGGGACTCTCTCAGCCCGACGTCGGTCGGGCACCCCCAGCAGGTTGTGATCTGGAAGCTATAGAAAGGACCGCTGGATTTCAACCTGGCGGTCGCTCAGCGCGTGCGAGCCCCGATCCTGGCGAGCCGTCTGGCCCGATAGCCCTTGAGCAGCATGCTCACGACGGCGGAGACCACGTAGCAGGCCCCGGCAAGCAGGATCATGGTGGGCCCCGACGGCAGATCCGGGGTGAAGGACAGCGCGAGTCCCGCCGAGGTGAAGGTGGCCCCCAGCAGGGTGGCGACCAGCATGATGCCCGCGAGTGAGTGCAGGTAGTGCCCTGCGATCGCGGCCGGCAGGGTGAGCAGCGCGATGACCAGGATCAGGCCGACGACCTGGATCAGCAGCACCACCGTCACCGCCACCAGACAGAGAAGCGTCAAGTAGAAGAGTCCCACGGGCACCCCGCGCAGCCGGGCCTGCTCTTCATCGAAGCTGACCGCCAGGAACTGGCGGTAGAACAGGCCCACGGTCGCCACGAGCACCAGGTCGAGGACCGCCATGAGCCAGAGGTCCCGGGGGGCAACCAGCAGGATATTGCCGAACAGATAGCTCATGAGATCGGTGCTGTAGCCCGGCGTCTTGGCGATGAACAGGATGCCCACGGCCATGCCGATGGCCCAGATGGCGCCGATCAGGGTGTCCTCCTGGGCGCCCCAGGCGAGCCGCACCGACCCGATGATCAGCGCCGAGAGGACCGCGGCGCCGAGGGCCCCCAGGAGGGGGTCGATGCCGAAATAGAGGGCCGCCCCCATGCCCCCGAGCACCGAGTGGGCGATGCCCCCGGCCAGAAAGGCGATGCGCTTGACGACCACGAAGGTCCCGATGACGCCGCAACCGACACTCGCCAGCAGCCCCGCGAGCAGGGCCGTGCGCAGGAACGGCTGATCGGCCAGGGCGTGGAGGAAGGGGGCGAGGAGCTCGCTCATGGTCAGTGCCGGTGCGCCACCGAGCGCACGGCCTCCCCGTAGAGCTGGTGGATCAAGTCCGCATCGATGGCGTCGGTCCGGTGGCAGACCAGGGTGCGGTTGAGACAGGCGACCCGATCCACGTAGCTCGAGATGAAGGCGATGTCGTGGGACACCACCAGGATGGTCAGCCGCGCGTTGAGCATGGCGAGCAGATCGAAGATGTCCCCCTCGGCCCGCTGGTCGATATTGGCCGTGGGCTCGTCGAGGATCAGGATCTGCGGCTCGCCGACCAGCGCCCGCGCCAGCAGCACCCGTTGCAGCTGTCCGCCGGAGAGGGTCCCGATGCGCCTGCGGGCGAGATCCGCCGCCTCCACCTCGGCGAGGGCGTGGAGGGCGGCCTCGCGGTCGGCGCGGCGATACCACCCGAGGCTGGGGGTCGAGCCGAGCCTGCCCAGCAGCACCACCTGCTCCACCGAGATGGGGAAGTCCCGTTGGAAGCTGGGGTATTGGGGGACGTAGCCCACGCGGCGGCGCGCCTCCACCGGCGCGGCCCCAAGGACCCGGATGCGCCCCGACTGGGGCCGCAGGAGTCCCAGGATGAGCTTCAGCAGGGTGCTCTTGCCCCCCGCGTTGGGGCCCACGAGGCCCATGAACTCCCCCCGGAACACCTCGAGGTCGATGTCCTGAAGCACCGGTGCCAGCCCGAAGGAGAAGCTCAAGCCCTCGATCCGGATTGCGGGCCCGGCATCTGTTCCCGTCGTGGCCGAGCTCATGGGATCCTGTGCCCCGCGCCCGCACTGGGCGGGTGACCGGGGGAGTTTCCTGTGTTGCCGGTGCGAAGGTGCATAGGGGCGAGCAAGCTCCCGAGGAGGGGGCGGAGCCGAGGGTCTTCCTGGAACGGGTGCGGCAGTATCCGGCCCCGGCGGCACCATCGCAAGGCGAGCGCACGCGCGACCCGACTCGGGATTGCGCCGTCTGACACCTGAGCACATAATGCCCGGTTTCCTGTGAACCTCCCCCTGGCCAACCCGAGGGAGCACGACCCGGCGAGGCCTCCCGTGGACACCCCCGATTTCGATACCCCCGATCCGATGACGACGCCGCCCGATGACGGCGGCAACCCTGGCGACCCGGCCGACCAGCGCGCGGTGGCCATCGAGCCTGGCGAGCCGGGATTCGGGCAACTGGGCCTGGCCACGCCGATTGCGAGGGCGGTGGCGGAGCTGGGCTACGAGACCCCGACCCCGGTGCAGCAGCGCTGCATCCCCCACCTGCTGGCGGGCCGGGATCTCTTGGGACAGGCCCAGACCGGCACCGGCAAGACCGCGGCCTTCGCCTTGCCGCTGCTCTCCCTCGTCGACGCGGCGAGCAAGCTGCCCCAGGTCCTGGTGCTCACGCCGACCCGGGAGCTGGCCCTCCAGGTCGCGGAGGCCTTCCAGCGTTACGCCCAGTACCTCAAGGGCTTCCATGTCCTGCCCATCTACGGCGGTCAGAGCTACGGCCTGCAGGTGCGTCAGCTCCAGCGCGTCCCCCAGGTGGTGGTCGGCACCCCGGGTCGCATCATGGACCACATGCGCCGTGACACCCTGTCGCTCGGCGCGCTCAAGGCCCTGGTCCTCGACGAGGCGGACGAGATGCTCAACATGGGCTTCGCCGAAGACATCGACTGGATATTCGGCCACACCCCCCCCGAGCGCCAGGTGGCCCTTTTCTCCGCCACCATGCCGCCGGAGATCCTCCGGGTCGCGCGGGAGCATCTGCGTGAGCCGGTGGAGGTGCGGGTGGAGTCCCGCACCGCCACCGTCGACACCATCGACCAGCAGCACTGCGTGGTCACCCGGTTCCACAAGGTGGACGTGCTCACCCGCATCCTGGAGATGGAGACCTTCGACGGCATGCTGGTGTTCGTGCGCACCAAGGGCGGCACCACCGAGCTCGCGGACAAGCTGCGGGCCCAGGGATTCGCCGCGGAGCCCCTCAACGGTGACATGAATCAGGAGATGCGCGAGCGCACCGTGGAACGGTTCAAGGGCGGTCAGCTCGATATCCTGGTCGCCACGGACGTGGCCGCCCGGGGACTGGACGTGGAGCGGGTGAGCCACGTGGTGAACTTCGACATCCCCACCGATCCGTCCGCCTATGTTCACCGAATCGGTCGCACGGGGCGCGCCGGGCGCGCCGGCAAGGCGATCCTCTTCGTCGAGCCCCGGGAGCGGGGACTGCTGAGGGCCATCGAGCGCACCATCCGCCGATCCATCCCCGAGATCGAGATCCCCTCGGCCGCCCAGTTGAGTGCCTCACGCATCGACCGATTCACCGAGCAGCTCCGATCGACCCTGACCGAGCAGGACCTGGACTTCTTCTATCGATTGGTTGCCCACATCGCCAAGGAGCAGGAGCTGGAGCTCATGGACATCGCGGCGGCCCTCAGCTTCCAGCTCCAGCGCGAGCGGCCCCTGGAGGTGAAGGAGTCGCCTCGGGAGCGCCGCCAGGACAGCTGGCGCGAGTCCCGCCGGGAAGGCGGCGAGCGCCCGCCGCGTCCCTCCAGAGAGACCAGGGGTTACCGGGATCGGGGCGAGGAGAGGCCCCGCTTCGCCCGTGACCGCGACGCGGGCGAGCGCCCCTACCGCGGGGAGCGCCCTTACCGCGGGGAGCGTGGCGCACCCGAGGAACGGGGTGAGGGCGCCGGGTATCGCACGAATCGGCGTGACCGGGGGCAGGAGGGCAGACCCGACTGGCAGCGCGGACAGCGGCCCGACCGTCGATTCGGGGGCGGGCCCGAGGAGGATAGGCAGGGTTATGCCGACGCACATCGGGAACGGGGACGGGAGTCGGGGTCCGGCTACCCGCGCGGACCCCGGCCCGAGGAGCGCGGCTATCGCGCCGAGCGGGACCGGAGGGACTTCGGCCCCGCGGGGCCCCGCGAC
>JBAPYD010000432.1:0-1853 GCA_049284555.1 Chromatiaceae bacterium
AGCTGCTTGCGGATGTCGAAGTTGCGGCCCTCCACCTTGCGTTGGGCGTTCTCGATCGCCTTGGTCACCCAAGGGTGCTCGATGGCCTCGCCCTCCTGCATGCCGAGCTTCTGCATCATGCTTCCGACCCGCTCGGAGGCGAAGATGCGCATGAGGTTGTCTTCGAGGGAGAGATAGAAGCGACTGGAGCCCGGGTCTCCCTGACGTCCGGACCGTCCCCGGAGCTGGTTGTCGATGCGCCGGGACTCGTGACGCTCGGAGCCCACGACGTGCAGCCCGCCGGCGGCGATGACCGCCTGGTGGCGCTCCTTCCAGGCGGCGTGGATGGCCTCCCGGTCGGTGTCGGGACCCGCGTGCTCCAGCTCCGCCTCCAGGTTGCCGCCGAGCACGATGTCCGTGCCGCGGCCGGCCATGTTGGTCGCGATGGTCACGGCCCCGGGGCGGCCCGCCTGGGCGACGATCCCCGCCTCACGCTCGTGCTGCTTGGCGTTCAGGACCTCATGGGGGATCTGATTGTCGGCCAGGAGCTTCGACACAAGCTCCGAGGTCTCGATCGAGGCGGTGCCCACCAGGGCCGGTTGGCCGCGTTTCACGCAGTCCTCGATGTCCTCGAGGATGGCTTGGTACTTCTCCTGTTGGGTCAGGTAGACGAGGTCACCCCGATCGTCCCGGATCATGGGCATGTTGGTCGGGATCACCACCACTTCCAGGCCGTAGATCTGCTGGAATTCGTAGGCCTCGGTGTCGGCGGTGCCGGTCATGCCCGCGAGCTTGGGGTAGAGGCGGAACAGGTTCTGAAAGGTGATGGAGGCGAGGGTCTGGTTCTCCTGCTGGATGGGGACCCGCTCCTTGGCCTCGACCGCCTGGTGGAGTCCCTCGGACCAACGCCGCCCGGGCATGGTGCGGCCTGTGAACTCGTCCACGATGATGATCTGCCCGTCCCGGACGATGTACTCCACGTTCTTCTGAAAGAGGGCGTGGGCGCGCAGGGCCGCGTAGACATGGTGCATCAGCACGATGTTGGAGGGGTCGTAGAGGCTCTCCCCCTCGCCGAGCAGGCCGATCTCCGAGAGCATCTCCTCGACCTTCTGGTGACCGTCCTCGCTCAGGAAGACCTGGCGGGCCTTCTCGTCCACCGAGAAGTCGCCGGGTCCGAAGTCCGGCTTGCCCTCCTCGTTGACCATGGGGGCCTGGCGGGTGAGGCGGGGGATGAGGGCATCGATCTGTCGATAGAGGTCGGTGTTGCCCTCGGATGGTCCGGAGATGATGAGCGGCGTGCGGGCCTCGTCGATCAGGATCGAGTCGACCTCGTCGACGATGGCGTAGAAGGGGTCCCGCTGCACCCGCTGCTCGGCCGTGAAGGCCATGTTGTCGCGCAGGTAGTCGAAGCCGAACTCGTTGTTGGTCCCGTAGGTGATGTCCGCGGCATAGGCCTCCTTGCGGGTCACCGGAACCAGGTGCCGGTAGCCCTGAGCCTCCGACGCCTCGAAGGTGGGGTCGTATCGGTAAGAGGCCTGATCGGGACCGAGCCCTCCGGAGGAGTTGATGACCCCGACGGAGAGGCCCAGGAAGTGGTAGATGCGTCCCATCCAGACCGCGTCGCGGCGGGCCAGGTAGTCGTTCACCGTGACCACGTGCACACCCTTGGCGGGCAGGGCGTTGAGGTAGGCCGCCAGGGTGGCGACCAGGGTCTTGCCCTCACCGGTCCGCATCTCGGCGATCTTGCCCTCGTGGAGGACCATGCCGCCGACCATCTGGACGTCGAAGTGTCGCATCCCCAGGGTTCGCTTACCCGCCTCTCGCACGACCGCGAAGGCTTCGGGCAGCAGGTCGTCCAAGGGCGTCCCCTGTGC
>JBAPYD010000433.1:0-9619 GCA_049284555.1 Chromatiaceae bacterium
GCGGGTCCTGCTGTTTGGCGGTCTGGCGAGCGGTCTGGCGGCGGAGCTGCTGCGCTACCCGGTCGAGCGCATCGACCTGGTGGAGGAGGATGCGCGCGCGGTGGAGCGGATCAGGCCCTTCCTACCCCCCGAGACCGGGGCGGCCCTGGAGGACCCGAGGCTTCGGCTCGTCTTCCAGGATGGCCGACGGTTTCTCAACCGGCTGTCGGACGGGGCTCGCTACGACCTGGTGCTGGCGCTACACGGATCGCCATCGAGCGCCAGCAGCAACCGCTATTTCACCCGGGACTTTTATGCCCAGGTGCTGGGGCACCTCGCCTCGGAGGGGGTCTTCTGCACCCAGGTGAGTGCCGCCTCCAACTACCTGGGGCAGGCGGTGGGGGGCTATGCGGGGTCCATCTATCACACCCTGGGATCGATTTTTTCCGAGATCGCCATCGTCCCCGGGGATCCCCAGGTCCTCTGCGCCTCCGCCGCCGCGGGGCGCCTGAGCGAGGACCCGGATGAGCTGCAACGGCGCTACCGCGCGATCCCGCTGGTCGAGCACGGGCTTCCCGACCGCGCCTTCCATCTCCTCTTGCCCAAGGAGGAGATCGTCTATGCCCGGGAGCGACTGGGCCGGAGTCCGCCGGAGATCAACACCGATCGGAGGCCCGTCACCTATTACCTGAACATGGTCCTGTGGGGGAAATTCAGCGCGTCCACCCTCGTGGACTGGCTGGGTCGCCTGCGGGGCCTGGGGGCTTGGCCCTACCTGCTCCCACCCCTGTTGTTCGTCCTGCTCTGGCTGCTGCGTGCCGGCATGGAGGGCTTCGAGCGGCCCGCCCTGCTCCGGCGAGCCGCCCTGTTCGCCCTGTTCTCCCTCGGGTTGGTCGCCATGGCGGCGCAGTTGACCCTGCTCTTCAGCTACCAGTCTCAGGTCGGCCTCGTGTTCGAGCGCATCGCGCTGCTCAACGGACTCTTCATGACAGGCCTCGCCCTGGGGGCGGGGCTTGGGACACGGGTCGCCGCGACGGGTCGACCGGTTCTGTCCTTGACCCTGGTGCTGATGCTGGTCACCGTCGCGCTGTTCCTCCTGCCCTGGCTCCTTGGGTACCCAGGATCCGGGCAACCGCGGTTGCAGGAGGCGGGCTTCCTGGCCCTCTCCGCCGGATTCGGGCTGCTCACCGGCACCGGCTTTCCGATCGGGGTGGAGCTGGCCCATCGGGGCCTCCCGGAGATCACCGAGACCAGCGGCGCCACCGCCGCGGCGGACAATCTGGGCGGGGCCGTTGGGGGCCTCGTCACCGGCGCCCTCCTGGTCCCCCTCCTCGGGGTGGACGCCACCAGCCGGATCCTCGGAGCCCTCGCGCTGGTTGCGCTGATTCCGCTCGTGTTCGGTCGCTGGGCGCCCGAGCGCTTGACTGGGGCAGGGGCGCGGGGGGCCCGGTCCTTCCCGTGGCCGTGGCTTGGCTGGGGCCTGCTGTTCGCGGTGCTCGTTGTCTACGGACTGGTTGTGCTCGGGCGCGGCGCCCAGCCCGGGCCGAGGGTCCAGTTCGAGGCGTCCCGGCTGGCGGAGGTGAGCGGCTCCGCTCGGTTCGAGCTGGAGGAGGAACCGTTCCCGCACTACCTGGGCTACCAGGACAGGAAGGCCGTGGCCGGCTCCCCGGCGGATACCTTGACCCTCTCCAGCCTCGCCGCGGCACCGGAGGTCCGGGGCTTCGCCGGCCCGCTGAATCTGCTCCTGGCGGTTGACCGAGACGGCGTCCTGCGGGGTGTGCGTTACGTGGATTCCCAGGAGACGCCGTCCTATATCGCCGGCATCGACGCGTGGCTGGCCGGACTTGCCGGCTCGGACCTTCAGCGGGGGCCACTGACGCTGAGCCAGGTGGACGGGATCAGTGGCGCCACCGTGAGCAGCCGGGCCGCCCTGGAGTCCATCAACCGGGCCGCCGCCCGGGCGAGCGTTGCCGCCTTCGGCGAGGCGACCCCGGCCCTGGCGGTGACCAGTGGCGGCTCCCTGGGCGCGGGCTTCTGGGCCACGGTCCTGCTCCTCGCCGCCTTCCTGCCCGTGCACCTCTCGGGAAGCGAGCGGTCGCGGCTGGTGGTCCAGGTGGCATCGCTCGGTGTGCTGGGTCTCTGGCTCAACACCCTGGTCACCGAGGTCGACCTGGTGAATCTGAGCCTGGGCCATGTCGCGAGCCCGTCGGAGAACCCCCAGCGTTGGCTCCTGCTCGCCTTCGTGGCCCTGACCTCGGTGCTGTTCGGCCAGGTTTGGTGCGGCTATCTGTGTCCCTTCGGCGCCCTGCAGGAGCTGCTGTCCCGCCTCGGGCGCCGGCTGGGGCTGCGCTCCTACCCGGACCGCCCCCTGGAGCAGCGGATCCGGTTCACCAAGTTCGTGTTGCTCGCCCTGATGCTGATCTTGGTCTGGGTGACCGGAGAGCCCTCTTGGGCCTACTTCAACCCGATGCAGCACGCCTTCGGCGGTCGGCTCTCGGGCTGGATGGCGGTCCTGGTGGTGGTCGTTCTGCTAGGGTCGCTCGTCTATGTGCGCTTCTGGTGCCGCTATTTCTGTCCCCTGGGGGCCCTGCTCGCCCTGGGCAACAAGCTGGCGCTGCTGCAAGGGCTGGCGCCCCGGCGACGCTTCGAGCACTGCGACCTGGGGGTGCGGGGGGAGTTCGACCTGGACTGCATCCGCTGCGGCCGCTGCCTGACCGGCGCCGACACCCACATGGGGCACGGGGCGCGCCGGGCGCGCACGCCGAGCGCCCCGGCCCAGCCAGGATGAACGCAACGCGGACGAGGGTCGTCTAAGGTTTAGATACGAACGGTCCGTCCCGGTGGTGCTGTGATCAAGCCTCTGCGACATCTGCATCGGCGCGAGCTCGGCTTCCTGGGTCTGATCGGCCTCACGGGGCTGCTGATCGGCCTGCATCTGGGCACTGGCCTGGAGGGCGTCGGGATGGCGGGCAGCACCTGGCGGGCCATCGACCGGGCGGCCCTGGAGCGGCGCATCGAGGCGGGGGATCTCAGGGACCGGGAGGCGGATTGGTTCAGACCCGCGGTGAGCCCCGAGGCAGCCGGGGGTCTCCTGGCGCCGAGCGGCACGCCATGAGTGCCGTGACCTGTGAGCTCTGTCCCCGCGGCTGCACCATCCCGGAGGGTGCGGCGGGGGACTGTCGTATCCGGGTGAATCTCGACGGGCGGCTCCGGGCGACCACCTACGGTCGGCCCTCCGCCATCCACATCGACCCCATGGAGAAGAAGCCGCTCTATCACTTCCATCCCGGAAGCCCCGTCTTTTCCATCGCGACCGCCGGCTGCAACCTGCATTGCCTCAATTGCCAGAACTGGCAGCTCTCCCAGCGGGGGGGCGAGGAGATGGAAGAGATCTACCGCCTGGACCCCCCGGACCTGGTGCAGGCCGCCAAGGGGGAGGGCTGCCGGAGCATCGCCTACACGTACTCCGATCCCATCGTCTTCTACGAGTACGTCTACGACAGCGGCGAGCTGGCTCACCGGGAGGGGCTCACCAACGTCTTCATCACCGCCGCCTACATCAACCAGAGGCCCCTGCGACGTCTGTGCACGGTCCTGGACGCGGCCAACGCGGATCTCAAGGCCTTCGACGACGGCTTCTATCGGCGGGTCAACAGTGCGACCCTGCAGCCGGTGCTGGACGCCCTGGTGACGTTCCGGGAGGAGGGGGTGTGGCTCGAGGTCACCAACCTGGTGATCCCGACCCTGAACGACGACCTCGCCATGATCCGGCGCATGGCCCACTGGATCCGCGACGAGCTGGGCGCGGATACTCCACTGCATTTCAGCCGCTTCCAGCCCCAGTACAGACTTCGCAACCTACCCCCGACACCGGGGGAGACCCTGGACCGGGCGCGGCAGGAGGCCCTGGACGCGGGCCTGCGTTTCGTCTACGTGGGGAACGTGCTCGGTCACGAGGGCAACTCCACGTACTGCCCCCGCGACGGGACCCTGTTGATCCGGCGGGTGGGGTTCCTGATCACTGAGAATCGATTGACGGCGGAGGGGCGCTGTCCGACCTGCAACCAAGTCATACCAGGGGTGTGGAGATGAAGGCCGAGAAGGCAATCGAGCGACCAAGAATGCAACGGCGGCGTCTGCTGGGCCTGCTGGGCGGACTGGGGATTCTGGGCCTTGTCTGGCCCGGAGCCTCCCGCCCGGCGCGGAGACCCCGTGAGCTTAGCCTCAAGGAGGCGGACTTCTACCGCCCCCACGACCTTGCCGGCTGAGGTACCGTCGTCGTGGTGCGTGATCGCCTGGGTGGGGCCCTGGTCCTCGTGCTCGTCCTGGGGCTCTGGTCCGCGCAGGGGCTTGCCAGGGACCTCGTGCGCCCCAGTGCGCTGGCGGGTACCTGGTACCCAGCGGACCCGCAAGCGCTGGCGCAAGCGGTGGACGGTCTCCTGGCCGAGTCCGCTCCCAGGGCGTCCCCGGAAGGCACCATCCGGGCCCTGGTCGTCCCCCACGCCGGCTATGCCTACAGCGGGCGGATCGCGGCGGCCGCCTTCGCGTTGATCCGTGGCGGTCAGTACCGGCGGGTCCTGCTGCTCGCACCCTCCCATCACGGGGACTTCCGGGGCCTGTCCATCGCGGACGTCGACGCCTATGTCACGCCCCTGGGTCGGGTCCCGTTGGATGGGGAGGCGGTCGCCCGGCTCCGCCCGTCCTCCCTCGTGAGGGCGGATCCCGGGGCCCATCAGGAGGAGCACGCCATCGAGATCGAGCTTCCCTTCCTGCAGCGGGCCCTGGGGGCGGGCTGGGGATTGGTGCCGATCCTGGTGGGAGCGCTGGAGCCTCAAGAGTATCCAGAGATCGCGGAGCTGCTGCGCCCCCTGGTGGATGAGGGGACCCTGGTGGTGGTCTCCAGCGACTTCACGCACTACGGGGCCCGTTTCGGATACCTCCCCTTCCCGCCAGACGGCCAGGCACCGGAGCGGATTCGTGCCCTCGACGAGGGAGCCATCGCGCATGTGCTCGCGCGGGACGGCCCGGGTCTGCTCGACTATCGGGCGCGTACGGGCATCACCGTCTGTGGGATTCGTCCACTGGCCCTGCTGCTCCAACTGCTGCCCGCCGATGCGCGGGTCGAGCGCATCGACTATGGAACCAGCGGCGATCTCCTGGGTGACTGGAGGAGCTCCGTCAGCTATGTGGCCCTGGCGGTCACGGGGCCCCTTGACCCGCCGGAGGAGTCCGCCGACGCGGTCGAGCACCTTGGCCAGGAGGGGTTGACGGCGTCGGACCTCGAGCGGCTGCATCGAATCGCCGCGCTTGGCGTGGAGGCCGCGGTGGATGGTCTGTCGCAATCCCTGGAGGCGGAGATCACGGATCTCCTGGCCGGCCTCCCACCGCGGCTCGGCGAGCCGGCGGGGGCCTTCGTCACCCTGCGGAGCCGGGGAGCGCTGCGTGGCTGCATCGGCCATGTCCTGAACGACCTGCCGCTCTACAGGGCGGTCCTTCAGAGTGCCTACCAGGCGGCTCGGCAGGATCACCGCTTCGAGCCGGTGTCCGCCGCGGAGCTGCGCGATCTGGAGGTGGAGGTCAGCGTCCTGTCGGTGCCCCAGCCGATCGTGTCGATCGACGCCTTCCACCCGGGCGAGCAGGGCATCACGCTCCGCAAGGGAGACCGGTACGGTCTCTACCTGCCGGAGGTCGCCACGCACATGGGCTGGGATCGAGACACCACCCTCTCCCAGCTCGCGCTGAAGGCCGGCCTGCCGGCGGATGGCCGGCGCGAGGGGGCCACCTTCGAGGTCTTCACCACCACCCGATACCAGGCACCCTATCCGGCGGATTCCCCTCGGGTGGCGCGGGATGGGGCGCGGGGGGGCGCGGACCCGGCGCCGCCCCATCCCTAGCCCGGTTCGCCATCCGCGCTGGCGCCGCCCGGTCAGGGCATGAAGGGCATCATGTTCCCCATGGGGCGGGCGAACTGCCCGACGTTCTCCCGCATGACCGCGATGCTGCCGGTCATGAGGTGCATCCGGTGGTCGATCAGCCCCATGCCGCGGGCCACCAGGTCCATGCTCTGCTGGATGTTGGCCGTCTCATCGGTGATGTCGTTCATGTCGGCGCGGATTCCGGGGAGGGTTCGCGACAGGGACGACATGTGGTCGTTGATCGCCCGCATGTGGGCGGTGTGTCGATCGAAGCTCTCCATCCTTGTGGCGATGGCGGACATGTCGCCGTCCACGTCCCGGAGGTGCGCGTACATGTTCTCCATGGTGCCGACGATGCCGTCGAGATCCTTGTAGAGGATGCGCACGTAGTAGACGTTGAAGACGGCCAGGATCACCAGCAGCAGAGAGACGCTGATGATCACCCCGTCGGTGATCCGGAAGTGACGGTAGCGCTCGTCGATGTGGAGCTGGGTCTCGCGACCGAGACGCGCGATCACCTCCACCACGGCACGGCGTGAATCCTCGCCCATGGCTGTCCTCCTCAGGGAAACGGAAACATCTTGTTCATCGTGCGGGCCGGCTTGGACATGCGCAGCATCTCTTGACTCATGATGCCGACCTCGCCGTTCATGACCTCGATGTTGGCGGACATGTTCGCCACGCTGTTGCGCACCGCGGCCACGTGGGCGTTGATTCCCTGAACGGCCTGCCGCATCCGCGACATGTCGGAGCCGATCGCGGTCATGTCCTCGTCCATGGCGGCAGTCTGCTGGTCCATTTGTGCCAGGAGCGCGGCGCGGCCTTCCATGGACGCCATCAGGTCCTCGATGCGGTGCATCTGCGAGGACACGGAGGCGAAGTGGGCGTTCATGTTCCCGACGACCCCCGAGATCCGGTTGATCTGAGAGCTCAGGGTCAGGAGCAGGACCAGGATCGACAGGGCGATGACCCCCAGGATGATCAGGCCTGCTTGGATGCTGTAGTTGAGTCGGTCCCCCAGCCGGTTCTTGATGTCGATCTGGCTGAGGATGATGCCCTCGAAGGAGCTGAGGGCGCGCCGAAACTGCTGCTGGAGGAGCGCGTCCTCGTCTAGGGGCCGCGCGCCCGCTGGCTCTTCCGTCATGGGTGATGCCTGACCTTGTGGTGACTGCCATAATTGTCGTCGTGCAGCGCCACTTTCCGCGCCTGGCTTGCGGATGTAAAGGGCCGGTGATGCGCACGCGTGGCTTGACCGAAGGCGCGGGGTATGACCGAGGGCCCCGGGAGACGGGGAGAGCCTCTGCTCACGGGAACGGGCTCACTCGAGAGGATTGGTGGGCCGTGAGGGATTCGAACCCCCAACCAAGGGATTATGAGTCCCCTGCTCTAACCGTTGAGCTAACGGCCCGGCGTCGGCGGCGTGGAATCGTCCGTTCCCTGGCGCGTGCCCGAGCCGGTCTTCCCGCGTGTGACTGGCTCAGTTGAATCGACGCCGGTGCGGGTGTACCACACCGGCGTGGCATCCGGCGGCACTGCGGTCTGCGATCTCCCTTCGCGGCGGGGTGCCGCGCTTAACCCCGACTGTCCCTCAATCGGTATCGAGGAAGCTCCTGAGCTTTTCCGAGCGGGTGGGATGGCGCAGCTTGCGCAGGGCCTTGGCCTCGATCTGACGGATGCGCTCACGGGTGACGTCGAACTGCTTGCCGACCTCCTCGAGGGTGTGGTCGGTGTTCATGTCGATGCCGAAGCGCATGCGCAGGACCTTGGCCTCCCGGGAGGTGAGGCTCGCCAGCATGTTCTGGGTGGCCTCTCGTAAGCCCTCGATGGTCGCGGAGTCCACTGGCGAGACGACGCCCGCGTCCTCGATGAAGTCGCCGAGGTGGGAGTCCTCGTCGTCGCCGATGGGGGTCTCCATGGAGATCGGCTCCTTGGCGATCTTGAGGACCTTCCGCACCTTGTCCTCGGGCATCTCCATGCGCGCGGCGAGCTCCTCCGGCGTGGCCTCCCGGCCCATCTCCTGAACCATCTGGCGGGAGATTCGGTTGAGCTTGTTGATGGTCTCGATCATGTGGACCGGGATGCGGATGGTGCGTGCCTGGTCGGCGATGGAGCGGGTGATGGCCTGGCGGATCCACCAGGTGGCGTAGGTGGAGAACTTGTAGCCGCGGCGATATTCGAACTTGTCCACCGCCTTCATCAGGCCGATGTTGCCCTCCTGGATCAGGTCCAGGAACTGCAGCCCGCGATTCGTGTACTTCTTGGCGATGGAGATCACCAGGCGCAGATTGGCCTCCACCATCTCCTTCTTGGCGCGGCGGGCCTTGGCCTCGCCAATGGACATCTTGCGGTTGACCTCCTTGATCTCACCGATGGTGAGCACGTTCTCGCGCTCCACCTCCTGGAGCTTGCGCTGGGCTCGGCGTACGTCATGGGCGAGCTTCGCGAGTCGTGCTGCCCAGGGCTGGCCACTATCGAGCTGCTCGGTGAGCCACTCGGCATTGGTCTCGTTGTCCGGGAAGCTCTCGATGAACTGCTTGCGCGGCATTCCCGCCTGCTCGACGCACAGGCCCATGATGATCCGCTCCTGATTGCGGATGCGCTCGATGGTGCGCCGCAGGATCTCGGCCAGTTCCTGGAAGACGCTGGCCACCAGCTTGAACTGGAGGAAGACCTCCGAGACTTCGGCCATGGCCGCGCGCGAGCGGGGGTCGTCCCGGCCATACTGTTCCAGGCAGGACTTGAGCACCGTGTAGTGCTCTCGCAGGAGCTGCACGCGCCGGGCGGCGTCCTCGGGGTCGGGTCCGGTATCCGGCGCCGCCCCGCTGGTGGTGTCATCGTCGTCGTCGGAGCCATTCTCATCCGACTCCCCGCTCGCCTCGACGTCCTCCGTGTCATCGGCGGGCGGCGCAGGGGCGACGGGCGCTTCCGGCTCCTCCACCTCCGCGTCGTTGAACCCGGAGATCACGTCGGTGAGCCGGGTCTCTTCCCGCTCGACGCGGTTGAAGATCTCGATCAGCTTCTCGATGGAGCGCGGGTAGACCGAGAGGGCGGAGAGGACCTGATTGAGGCCGTCCTCGATGCGCTTCGCGATCTGGAGCTCGCCTTCCCGGGTGAGCAGCTCGACGGTGCCCATCTCGCGCATGTACATGCGCACGGGGTCGGTGGTGCGGCCGAACTCGCTGTCCACGCTCGCCAGGGCCGCGGCGGCGGCCTCGGCGGCATCGTCGTCCGAGACGGCGCTGTCGCTGAGGGTCTGGTCGATAATATCCGGGGCGGTCTCATGGACCAGGATCCCCATGTCGTTGATCATCCGCACGATATCTTCGATCTGCTCGGGCTCGACAATGCCGGGCGGGAGGTGATCGTTGACCTCGCTGTAGGTCAGGAACCCCTGCTCTTTACCCTTGGCGATCAGTTGCTTGAGCTGGGACTGCTGCTGTTCTTGATCCATTGGATACCTTGGCGTGGCCAGATGTAACGGCGCCGGGGGACGCGAGTTGAGGCTCGCGGCAAACTGCACACTATACCACAAAGAAAGAGTCTTTACCCATCAGCGCCGCCGGGTACGGGCGCCGTCGAACTCCCTGTCCAGTTGCTCGCGCATCTCCGGGGTCCAGTCCGTGGTGCTTCGGCGATTCAGGGGACGCAGGCGCTCCGCGTCGCGAACCGCCTTGCTCAGGCCCTCGATGGCGCCGATGAGCTCTTCTGCCGCGCCTCCTTCGGGG
>JBAPYD010000434.1:0-5968 GCA_049284555.1 Chromatiaceae bacterium
AGTTGTTTGAGATCGGGCATGGAGGAATCTGGACCCTAGACGACGGTGATATCTGGATGGTGACTTTAACTCATCCTCATAGCTCTTTGATATACCTGCCGCGACTTATTGAGTAGTTACCACTGAAGCTGCCGGGCGATCCCTCGCCCGGACGGGAAACGCAATAAGTCAGCGTTTCCCTTAATCAAAATGGCCCATCGCCGCCCGCGCCGGCGGGCCACCTCGCCAGCTCCAGTGGCCGTCGGCCTGGATCTCCAGGACCGACTCGTAGCAAGTGCTCGGACCCTCGGGTCCGCCGAGCTGGACATAGCCGATCGAGGCGGTCGAGAAACGGTCGAGGATCCCGTGGATCTGCCCGGCCCCCAGGGTTGTTCCCGGACGGTGGAGCAGCACGAGCCGGGGCGCGACCAGGAGCACCCGCACGCACGCGAGGCGCTGCTGCTCCGCCAGCGAGAGGATGCTGTCCCAGTCCCGCTCCTTGTCCAGCCCCCCTGCCCGCGCGACCACCGACTCCAGACCCCACGCGTCGAGCAGCTCGAGAACCCGCGCGTCAGGGATCGCCGTCTCCATCGCGGCAGGCACCAGGACCCCCCGGAGCGACCCCGGGGTCAGATAGGGCCGCTCGGCCAGGAACCTCAGATCCTTGGCCCTGGGTCGAATCACGCGCCCGTCCCCGCTGACATCCAGGCCCGCGGTCGCCCGAAAGAGCGCCAAGGCCGCGGCCTCATCCTCGGCTCGGATCAACACGCGACCGCCCAGGGGGATCGAGGCCGACAACCCCCCGATCAGGACGCGACCGTCCTCCTCGGAGCGTAGCGTGAGCCCTTCGTAGCTCAACAACTCCGCACCGTCCTCCACGCGGATCCCAGCGGCCTCACCGGTGGATGGGGTCTCGAGCTTGGACGTCTCGACGGCGTCCACCAAGGAGCTCAGCCGCCCAACCACGGCGGCAAAGCTCGAGATGGACTGGAACTGGGTGACGATCAGCGAGAACGCGGCGACCAGGGTCGAGAAGGCCATCGCCGACTGGGTCACGACCCCGAACTCGACCCGCCCCTCCATGTAGGCCGGCGCGATGATCAAGGCCGGGATGATCTGGATCATCCAGTTGTAGCCGGTGGTGAAGAAGCCCAGGTTGCGGTTCACGGCGATGATCCGGCGAAAGTTTCCAACCAGGGCCCCGAGCCGCTCCTGCAGCCGCTCCCCGATACGCGGTTCGACCCCGGCCAACAGGACCTCCTCGGCGTTCTCACGTACATGGATGAGGCCGCTTCGGAAGTTCGCCTCTCGATCGAGCTGATCGTAATTCAGCCGGATCAGGGGCCGGCCGAGCAGGATGGTCATCACGGAGCCGCCCGCGGCGTAGAGCACTGCCACCAGGAAGAGCCAGGGGCTGATGGACCAGAGCACCCCGGAGAAGGCCACCACGGTGAAGCTGCTGTTGAGCACCATGAGGACGAAGGAAAGGGTGGTGACGGTGAAGGAGCGGACATCCTCGGCGATGCGCTCGTCCGGATTGGCGAGGGTCCGGGACGCCTCCAGGCGATAGTAGCTGCCATCGGCGAGGTAGCTTTCGATGGCGCGCCGCGTCAGGAGCTCGCGCCACAGGAGACCGAGACGTTCCTCGATATAGCGCGAGAAGACCGAGAGCAGGGTCGAGACGGCGAAGACGGCGAGATAGAAAAACGCCATGCGAACGAACTCGGTCCGATCGCGGTCCGCGATCGCGGTCATGAAGTCGCGGCCCACGTAGCTGTTGACCACGTTCATGCCGTTTATCGCCAGCAGGAAGGCGATCAGTCCCGCGAACATCCAGCGGGCCTGGCCACCGACCTCCGAGGTCGCGAAGTCGCGGACGGAGCGAAGGAATCGTGCGCCGGTCAGGCGGTGGGGAGTCGCTCGATCTACCATCGCCCCGGGTATCCCTAGCCGAGTGCGACCTCGAGTCGATTGACTCCAGGTAGCGAGCCCGCCCGAAACACACCGAGGGGGACCTCCGCGGCGCCCGTGCGGTAGGGCGAGGCGCCGCGCAGGAAATCGAGTAGGACCCCATTGAGGGTCACGGCGGTCGGGCCGCACCCCGCACCGCCGACGCGGTAGGTCACCACCAAGGCCCGGCCGTCCAGCTCCAGCTCCGCCTCCAGCCCGTCCAGGCTCGCCGGCATGACGGGGTCGATCACCAGCCTGCCCCGCTCCAGCCGCAACCCCAGCAGGCAGCGCAGGATGAGCCCCAGGCCGATCCCAGCCCCGCTGGAATAGACTCGCCAGCCGCCGTCCAGCGGGATCTCGCCCCGCACGGCCCGACCGTAGTCCCTAGAGGCCTCGTAGCGATCGGCGAAGGCCGCGTCCGAGCTGGAGTAGTAGCAATTGGCCTGACGCGGGGTGGCCGCGGGGACCCGGTCGCGGATGCCGATGGGGTTGGCCTGGCAGAGGGCGCGGAAGAACCGCTCCGCGTCGCCGTAGCGCCAGAGCGCCTCCGCGTAGCGCAGGTGGGCATGGGTGTACATGAGCCCGATCTCGCGGCCGAAGAAGACGCTGCTCTCCGCCCGCTGGAACCACGCCTGCGGCCCTCCGTGATAGACCATGGGCCGGTCGAACAGCCGGGCCCCGTCGGGACCGAGCAGATGTTGCTCGATCAGACCCAGGTGGTGGCGCGCCTGCGCGGGGCTGAGCAGTCCGTCGATGATGGCGTGGACCATCGGCAGCAGGCTGTAGGCGATGCCGGTCTCGTGGTCCCGGGGATGCAGCAGATAGCCGATGCGCCCGTCCTCCTGAAACTCCGCGAGGCCCGCGATGGTGCCGTCGATGACCAGAAGCCGCTGGAAGTCCGCCCGCACCCCCTCGGCCCAGGCGACGCACCCCGCGGCCCGCTCCTGAAGGCCCAGGTGCCGGAAGGCGACCCCCAGGGTGGCGAGGGTGTGGAAGTGCAGGGTCACTGTCCAGGCGCTGCACAGGCGCTCCCGCATGGCGGGGTCCACCGGCTGGAGTGAATCGTTCCAGTCCCCGTTGCCATAGGCGGCCAGCTCGGTGCCTGGGATAACCCGCCCGCGGATGACCGCCAGTGCCCGGTCCAGATGCCCGAGGACGCTCGTCCGTTCCGCCTGGTCCTCACCCGCGGGGTGGAAGAAGGGGATGACCTCCTCCAGCACCGCGGCGTCCCCGGACGCCAGGAGATACTGGGCCAGGGCGAGCAGGGGCCAGAAGACGATGTCCCCGTGGGAGTCGCCGGGCCGGATGTCGCGCTCCCGCTCGAAGAACATGAACCATTGGGGCCAGTCCCCATCGGGGTTCTGTTGCCGGAAGACTCGCACCAGGAGATCCCGGACGGGCTCCGGGCCGCCCAGGGCCAGCAGCATCTCCACCGGCCCCTGGGTCACGTCGCGGGTCCCCCAGCCGCCGCCGGAGTATTGCTCCAGGCCCCGGGGGCTGAGGTAATGGACCAGAGCATTCTGGGCGAGCCAGGGCAGGACCTCCGCCAGGCGCGCGGTCTCCCCGGCCAGGGGGCTGCCGAGCGGGGGATGGAGGCGCAGGCCGGCGGTGACCCGATTCCAGTACCGCTCCTCGGGCATGAGCCCCGCCTCGGGCTCGGGGATCAGATCGGCGGTGAGGCGAAAGCCGATGGTCCTGGTGGGCTCGGTGAGGAGGCAGAGGAAGGGCTGCTGCCGGGACCGCCCGTCCTCGAACAGGAGCTCGTCCCCGCCGAAACGCGCGATCGCGCTTGGAGGCAGCGGGTCGAGCCGGAAGCCCCGGTCGGGGAACCGGCGGCCCAGGTCGCACTCGGCGATGGGCCGGATGAAGAATCCTTGGCTGTCCCGGACGTAATGGGCCGGCACGGAATCCGCCCCATCGTCCCCGTTGACCGCCAGGTGGGTGGAGAGGAGTAAACGGATGGGCGCACCCTCCAGGACCCGGATCGAGAGGGTCAGCTCGTGGCGCTCCGTCGGGGCCAGGCTCTCGACGCGAATCAGGCCCTCGCCATGTCGGTAGTACCAGCGGCAGCCCTGCGGGGCCATCTCGAAGGCCGAGGGCAGGTCCAGGAGCCGCCACCCGCCGGCGAGCTCCGCGAACAGGCGCTGGCCATGGGAGCGGAAGAGCCCCAGATACCCATGGGTCGCGGAGATCAGGCGGTTGATGCTGACATGGCCCTGGGTGACCATCGAATGGAAGACGCCCCCCATCCAGCAGGTGGAAGTCAGGGCCGATTCGTCGGGCGTGAGTCCAGCCCCCGTGCGCAGGAGCTGACCGTGGGGACGCAGGACCCCGAGCTCCTTGGCCTTGAGGGCCACATGGGTGCGTTCCCCGGTGAAGAACGACAGGGTGCGTCCGCCCTCCCGCTCCAGCTCCCGCGGGCGTGGCCCGAAGAGGTGCCCGATCTCCCCATCGGTCAGCTCCAGCGCATCGAGGAGTGGCGCCGAGCTGAACAGATTGGCAGAGGAGGCTTGCGAGCCGGCCATCGGAGCGGTCCGAGCCGCAAGGGCCTCCGGCAACGCGAGCGCCCGCCCGACGAAGGCCAGATCGGCCGCCGAGGTCGCCCCAGGATGATCGGCCTCGACCCAGCCGAAGAATCCCCGCGCCGCTCGGGCGCCGGGCGGAAGGACCACGGGCGCGTCCTGGATAGCGGCCATCGCGTGCTCGTGCTGGCGACGGACACCGGGCAGCCCATGCGCCAGCGCCGTCGGCCACCTGCCGGCGCGGGCGGCCAGGCCATAGACCTGCAGGGCATCCGTGGCAAAACTGACGCCCTCCCCCAGGGACCCGATCAGACACCAGGGATGGCGGCCGCCCATCGACAGGTTCTGCCGCGAGGCCAGCACCCAACCCCGGTCCGGATGGGACAAGGGGCTGTGGTCGACATACTGGCTCACGTAGTACTCGTTGAGCCGCACCGCCGGGTAATGGGCGAGGGCCAGGTCCTGTGCATAGATCAGATCCAGCGTTGCCGTGTCATCGCCGAGGTTCTCCAGATCCAGGTGCCAGAACCAGGCGGGGGCGGACTCCGCCAGGACCAGGGCGAGGTTGAAGCGAATGCCCCCCCAGATGCCCGCCAGCGTGAGGCCCGTTGCATCCCGGCACACCTGGCCGGGACTGCCCGGACCGAGCAACGGGGCGGCCGTGACCGCCTCCCCGAGGCGCCGCAGATAGAGATTGGCGGGACCACCCTCGAGCGCGTTGCCCAGAAACAGATTGAGGACGATGTCGCCGTGATCCATGCGCCTGACGGAGCCGTTGGCGTTCACCTGCGAGCTGAGCCCCGACGGGCTCGCGAGCCGGAGGGGCTGCTGCGCGGACGGGCGTTCTTCACTGCTCACGGCATGGCACCTCGGGAATCAGTGGTGGGGCTCTGCGGAGTCCCGCCGGGGAGGCAGCTCCCTGGGCCTGATGGCGATCGGCAGCATGACCGCGGCGGCACCTCGGGCATTGTGCAGCTCCTGCAGGACGACCTGGCGCGCCGACAAGGCCTTGTCACGGCTGAAGACGCGAAGCATCTCCTCGGCCGAGGCGAAGAGGGCGGCCAGTCGAACATCGCTTCAATAGCCCTCGAGCCCTGCCGGAACCGGGGCCGGCATGGCGTCCACGAGGGCGACCACCTGCTCGATGGCATGGATGACGGGCTCGCGCAGCCGCTTTCGATAGCCGGGAAGGAGCCGCAGCCGGGGGTCCGTGCCGTCCACCGCCCGCTCGGTGGCCGCCTCGATCAGCGTCTCCGGGTAGCGTCCGACGGTCTCGCCCCGGCCGAAGATTGACTGCAAAAGCCTCACTCGACACCCCTGTGGTTGGAGCCCACGACCCCCGTCGATTCGGGCGATGTGCGTCTGCCCCGGGACGCGCGCCGATCATATGCCAGGATGGCACCGGATCCGCATCGCCTCGGCGGTTTCCCTGGGGCCAGGGCACGGCACGACGCATCGTTTCCGATCCCGAACGGTCTCAGTTATCGTAGCAGGTCTGCCTGGGCGCCCCGGGGCGC
>JBAPYD010000435.1:0-1729 GCA_049284555.1 Chromatiaceae bacterium
CCCCAGGCCAGCCCGATGAGGCTGCCCACAGGCGTGACGGTGTAGCCGCGGTAGATGCGTCCGATCAGGGTGGGGTCGCCGCTGACCCCATCGAAGGTGATGACCCACCAGGTGAGAAAGAAGAGGCCCAGGCCCAGGATGAGCGAGGTGGTTATCGCGAAAGCGCGGACATCGAGCTTGGTCATGGATCGTCCTCCGTTGTCGTCGACCTGTTTCCGTGATCTGAATGTATCGGGGAAGCCTGATTCCCGTTACAGAACAACAGGATGGGTGTAAAATAGCCGCATCCCAGGACTCACCCGGCAGGTGCTGCGTTGCGGCGGTTCATCATCACTGAATCCGAGGCGGATCTCACGTCCCACGCGGGTCTCGGTCTCATTGGCATGGCGTTGAATGAACGGACCAATCTGGCGGCGGATGCGGCGGAGGTCGCGCCGCTGCGACGGGACGCCATGCCGCACGGCGACATTCTGTCTTGCTATGTGGCACTGCTGTGCCTGGGCAAGAGTGACTTCGAGGCCATCAACGGCTTCCGGGAGGACGCCTATTTCGCCGCGGCGCTGGGTCTGGCGCAGGTGCCCTCCGAGGGCATCCTGCGCCAGCGCATGGATGCCCATGCGGCGGGCTACCAGGCGGCCGTGGAGGCGGCGGCCATCGAGTTTCTGCGCCGCAGTCAGGCGCACCTGACACCGCTTGGGAATGGATTGATGCCATTGGACTGCGATGTCACCCCCTTCGACAACTCCCAGTCGAAGAAGGAGGGGGTATCGCGCACCTACAAGGGGATGGACGGCTACGCGCCGATGGCGGCCTATCTGGGCCAGGAGGGCTACTGCCTGGAGCTGGAGCTGCGCGCGGGCAGCCAGCACTGCCAGAAAGGCACCCCGGCTTTTCTTGGGCGGGTGTTGGAGCGTGCCCGGCAGCTGAGCGCCGCTCCGTTGCTGGTGCGCCTGGACGGGGGCAACGACGCCCTCGAGAACATCGCCGTCATCGAGGCCCACAACGAGCACCACGAAGGGGCCGCCCCGGTTCACTACCTGATCAAGTCAAGTGGAACCCGCGCCAGGAGCGTCCCGAGCGCTGGCTGGCCTACGCCGAGGCGCACGGGGAGTGGAGCGAGCCGCGCCCGGGCAAGCGCGTCGCGCTGTTCGAGGTGCGCGAGACCCGCGTGCACGCTGGCCACGACTACTTCCTGCGCCGTGTCATGCGGGTGATCGAGCGCACCATCGACAAGCGCGGCCAACAGCTGCTGGTCCCGGAGATCGAGATCGAAGGCTGGTGGACGAGCTTGGAGTTTGATGAGCAGACCCTCATCGCCCTCTACGCCGACCATGGCACCTCGGAGCAATTCCACAGCGAGCTCAAGAGCGATCTCGACATCGAGCGCCTGCCCTCGGGGAAGTTCGCCACCAACGCGCTCATCCTCGCCTGTGCCCAACTCGCCTACAACCTCCTGCGCTGGATCGGGCAGAACGGCCTGCTCGGCCCCGATGCCCCGCCACGTCACCGCGCCAAGCGCCGACGCATTCGCACCGTGATGCAGGAGCTCATCTACCTGGCCGCCCGGCTGATCTACACCGCGCGCCGCATCAAGCTCGCCTTCGGTTTCGGCTGTCCGGTTGTGCCGATCTTTCGAAGGCTCTACGCCCAGTTGGCCTGTCCGTGATCCCAGTCGCTGCCACTGGCTCACCGCTCGCGTGTCGGCGCGCTGCTCCCCTATTGCCAGGGC
>JBAPYD010000436.1:0-3418 GCA_049284555.1 Chromatiaceae bacterium
CCCGTGCACCTGCCGCAGCCACAGGGGCTCGGCGGGCAGGTCGAGCCGGTCTCTAAGCCGGGCCCGGTTGAGGGCGACGCGCTCGGGATCGTCACCCACATGATCCCCGAGGTTGAGGCTGTGGAAGGGCCCCTCGCTCAGTCCGCCGGCTCGCGTGGTGGAGCAGGCGCGGACCTGGGGAGGCGCGGGCCAGTCAGGCCGGATGAGCTGCAAGGGCCCTGACCTCCTCGCCCAGACGTCGGAGCTGAGCCAGCAGGGCCTCCAGGTCCGGCTCCATCGGAAGCTCCCATTCGAGACGCTCACCCGTGCGGGGATGGGCTAGCCCGAGTCGGATGGCATGCAGGGCCTGCCGGGGAAACTGCTGCAGGGCCGCGACAAGGCCTGGAGGACAACCCTTGGGGGGCCTGGGTTGCGCTCCATAGGCCCGGTCGCCCACCAGGGGGTGGCGGATATGGGCCAGGTGGACCCGGATTTGGTGGGTCCGCCCGGTCTCCAGCTGAACCGCCAAGAGGCTGTGTCCGGGGAAACGCTCCATCACCCGATAGTGGGTAACGGCGGGACGCCCCCCGGCGACCACCGCCATGCGGGTGCGCTGAGCCGGATGCCTCCCGATAGGCGCATCCACGAGCCCGCCGGACACCAGCTCGCCGACCACCAGGGCCCGGTACTCCCGGTGTACCTGCCGTTCCTTGAGCTGATTCACGAGGGCGTGGTGGGCCTCGAGGGTCTTCGCGACGACCAGGAGACCGCTGGTGTCCTTATCCAGGCGATGGACGATGCCGGCCCGCGGAACGGAGGCCAGGGCGGGGATCCTGTGAAGCAGGGCATTGAGCAAGGTCCCGTCCCGGTTGCCCGCGGCCGGGTGCACCACCAGGCCGGCGGGCTTGTGGATCACCGCGAGCTGGTCGTCCTCGAAGACCACCTGGATCGGGATGGGCTGAGGGGCATCGCTCAGGTCGGGCTCGAGAACGGCATCCAGCCGCACGACCTCCCCACCCCGAACGCGGTCCTTGGGGCGCCCCGGGGCACCGTCCACCAACACCAGGCCCGCCTCGATCCACCGCTGGACCCGGCTGCGGGAGAACTCCGGCATGAGTCCGGCCAGGGTCTGGTCCAGGCGCAGCCCCGCCTGCTCCTCCCCCACCCGCAGGTCGCGCTGGACGTGCCGGGGCTGCAGCGAGCTCATTGCCACGAGTCCGCCCCAGTGCGCGGGCCCTCAGGTATAATTCGGCGATTTTGAGACAGATACACCAGCCACATGATCCGAACCATAGCACGAGTTGCCGCGCTGCTGCTCCCGGTTACCCTCGCGGGCTGCGGCATCTTTGGCAAGGAGTTCGACGAGACGGAGGGCTGGAGCGCCTCCAAGCTCTATGCCGAGGCCGCCTCGGAGATGGATTCGGGCTCCTACGCCCGGGCCATCGAGCTCTACGAGAAGCTGGAGGCCCGTTATCCCTTCGGCCGCTATGCGATGCAGGCCCAGCTCGATGTCGCCTATGCCCATTACAAGGCGGAGGAGCCCGACGAGGCGATCGCCGCGGCGGACCGCTTCATCAAGCTCTACCCCCAGAATCCCTACGTGGACTACGCGTACTATCTCAAGGGCATCGTCAACTACAACCGCAGCGTCGGGTTCCTGGACAAGTACATCCCGACCGACCCCTCGCAACGAGACCCCGGGGCCGCCCTGGACGCCTTCGCCGACTTCTCCGAGCTGGTCCGGCGCTTTCCCAACAGCAAGTACGCGGACGACGCGCGCCAGCGCATGGTCTACCTGCGCAACAATCTGGCCCAGCACGAGGTGAACGTTGCCCGGTACTACATCAAGCGCGGCGCCTACGTGGCCGCGGCCAACCGGGCCAACCACGTGATCGAGCGCTTTCAGCGCACGCCGGCGGTGCAAGACGCCCTGGAGGTCCTGGTCGAGGCCTATCGCAACCTGGGGGAGGATAAGCTCGCCGCCGACGCGCAACAGGTCCTGGACCTCAACCGCAAGGCAGGCCGATTCATCAGCGACGAGCCCCCGCCGGGCGAAGTCAGCCTGACCCGCAAGCTCTGGGACTACCTGAGCCTGGATCGCGACTAGGCATCGTGACTGGGCATCGGGCGGCGGGGAGAAACGCCGATCAGCGCCCGCTGTGGAGGCGATTCATCGCCGCCTGATACCGCCCCGTGAGCAGATCCCCGGTCACGCCCAAGGCCTGGTCGAGGGCATCGCGAATGGACACCGCATCCTCCTGGGTTGGGCGGCCCAGGACATAGCCGACCACCTGTCCACGGTCTCCCGGATGGTCGATCCCGATGCGCAGGCGCCAGAAATCCGGACTCCCCAGCACCCCGATGGTGTCCCGCAAACCGTTGTGCCCCGCGTGCCCGCCCCCCTGCTTGAGCCGGACCTTGCCGACCGGCAGGTCTAGCTCGTCATGGGCGATCAGGATGGCCTCGGGCCGGATGTCGAAGTAGCGGCTGACCGCCGCCACGGACTGGCCGCTGCGATTCATGTAGGTGGCGGGCTTGAGCAGGCGCACGTCCGCGGCCCCGATCGTCAGTCGGCAGAGCTCCCCGTGGAATTTGCCCTCCGCCCGAAAGACTCCGCCGTGGGCCGCGGCAAGGTCGTCCACGAACCAAAACCCGACGTTGTGCCGGGTTGCGGCATAGTCGGGGCCCGGGTTGCCCAAACCCACGATGAGACGAATGCCGAGGTTCTCCATGGGCCAGTACCCTGACTGTCACCGGCCCCTCGGGATGCCCCGGTCGGGCCGGTGATCCAGACGACGAGGGGCCCCTTAGGGAGATGCTGATCAGATGCCATCCTGGCATTCGATCCGCTCGGACTTCGAGGGGCGCGACTCTCGAAGCGCTCCATGTTGAGCGGCTTATCGCCACCGAACATGCCGGGCAATCCCTCGCCCGGACGGGAAACGCAATAACTCCACGTTTCCTTAGATGCCTTCCTCTGGCCCTTCCTCGGCCTCTTCCGATTGAGCGGTGGACCTGGCACCGTGCATGACGATCACCGGCTCGTCCGGGTCCGGGGCATGGGCGAGGGTGACGCCCTCCGGCATGGGGATCTCCGAGAGATGCAGGATGTCTCCGATCTCCATCTCAACGAGATCGATCGGGATGAACTCCGGGAGGTCACGGGGCAGACAGCTGACCTCCACCTCGGTGATGTGGTGGGAGACGTTCCCGCCCGCCTTGACCCCCGTGGCCTTCTCCTCGTTGATGAAGTGCAAGGGCACCACCAGGCGGATCTTCTCGTCCTGGGTCACCCGCATGAAGTCCATGTGGAGGATGAACGGCTTGGCAGGGTGGCGCTGCAGGTCCTTGAGCACCGCCTGGGTGGTGACATCCCCCACCTTGAGATTCAGCACGTGGGAATAGAAGGCCTCGTTCTGTAGGTGACGGACCACCTGGT
>JBAPYD010000437.1:0-5800 GCA_049284555.1 Chromatiaceae bacterium
GTCGGGAGCAGACCCGAGCACCCGACACCCAGGACCACCACGGACACCGCGCTGACGACCAAGGCGACCAACCGGCTCAGGCTCACCGTGAACGCTCCCCCGGGCCCGGCCGCCGCGGACGGCCATAGAGCAGCAGATTGGGGTCCTGCTCCAGATCCGTCGCGATGCGGTCGAGGCGCCCGGTAAGGCCTCGAAGATCACGCAACAGGGCGATGAGCTCGGGCATTCCATCCCGGCTCAGGGAATCGACCACCGGCACGGCACCCGTCGCCAGACGATCGACCCGGCGGGCCGCCTGATCGGTCGCCTGGGCGGCCTCGCCGACCCGCTCGAGGGCCGTGCCACCCTGCTCCGCGAGCCGGTCGAGGACAGCGGTGAGGTGATCCAGCAGGGGACCGATCCGCCGGAGCTCCGCGTCCAGGGTCTCACCGGCCGCGGACAGACGGGCGGCGGCGCGGCTGGTGTCCTCGATGGTCGTCCGAATCAGCCCACGCTCCTCATCGCCCAGGAGATCGTTCAACGCCACCAGGACGGATCGGAGCTCGCCCGCCGCCTCCTTGGAGCGCTCCAGCAGGTCCGTGCCCGTCTCCTGCAGGCGGGCGAAGTCCGACAGGTCCGAACGGATCACCGGGTACGGATCCCCGGGCCGGGTCTCCAGCAGTGGGCTGTCGGGCTCGCCGGCCTCGAGTTCGATGTAATAGACGAGACCGGTGAGCCCCTGGCTCGCGATACGCGCCGTCGTATCCACCTGAATCGGCAGATCCCGGCGCACGTCGATCAGAAGGCGAACCCTGCGTGGGTCCTGGGGGTCCACCCCCACCTCCCGCACCTTGCCCACGTCCACGCCCTGGAATCGCACCAGGGACTCGCCGGCGATCCCGGCCACGGACTCGGAGGGGTAGACGGCGAAGGTCCGATAGTCCCCCCGGGGCCCGACCCCCATCAGCCACAGGCTCATGGCCACGAAGGCCCCGCCCAGGACGAGGACGAAGAGCCCCACCAGGGCATAGCTCAGCCGCGTTTCCATTCGAGGCTCCTGGCAGCCCGGGCGCGGGGACCCTGGAAATAGGCGGCCACCCGGGGGTCGTCCGATTCGCTCAGCTCGGCCATGGTCCCGCTGGCCAGGATCCGCCGCTCCGCGAGGAAGGCCACCCGGTGGGAGACCCGCCAGAGGGTGTCGAGGTCGTGGGTGGTCATGACCACCGTCAGCCCCAGTGACTGGTGCAGGTCCCGAATCAGCTCGTCCAATTCATCCGCCCCCGCCGGGTCCAGCCCGGTTCCTGGCTCGTCCAGCACCAGCAGGTCGGGATCCATGGCCAGGGCCCGGGCCAGGGCCGCGCGCTTGTGCATGCCACCGCTGAGCTGGGAGGGGTATTTGGGCGCGGCGTCCGCGCCGAGCCCCGCGAGACGCAGCTTGAGCAGGGCGATGTCGCGGATCATGGGGCGCGACAGATCCGTCTGCTCCTTCAGGGGGACCGAGATGTTCTCGAGCACGCTCAGGGAGTTGAAGAGGGCACCCTGCTGGAACAGGATGCCAATACGGCGGCGCAACCGGTTGGCGGCCGGTGCGTCCAGGTCGACCACCTCCTCCCCGAAGAGGCGTACCCGGCCGGCGCTGGGGCGGGCAAGCAGGATCATCTCGCGCAGCAGCACGGACTTGCCGCAGCCGCTCGCGCCCACCAGGGCCAGGATCTCCCCGCGGCTCACCCAGAGGTCCAGGCCATCGTGGATGCAGGTGGCGCCGAAACACGTCCGGATGCCCTTCAGCTCCACGGGATGCTCCGTGTCGAGGCCCGGAGGACACTCCAGCGTCGGCTCTAGGCCCCTGTTCAAGACTCAGATCCCCATCCAGCTGTAGACCACCGAGAAGCCGGCGTCCAGCACGATCACCAGCACGATGGCCTGAACCACGCTGGTCGTCGTGTGACTGCCCACACTGTCCGCCCCGCCCCGCACCTGAAACCCCTGATAGCATCCCACCACCGCGATCGCGATGGCGAAGACCGGGGCCTTGGCGATCCCCGTCATCAGGGAGCTCAGGGTAACCGCCTCCGGGATGCGGCGAACGAAGACCTCGGGGCTCAGATCCAGCATCATGGCCGACATGACCATGGCACCGACCACGGCCGCCACGTTCGCGAAGACCGTCAGGAGTGGCAGGGCGACGACCAGGCCCAGGATCTTGGGTAGCACCAGGAGATCCAGAGGGGCCACCCCGATGCTTCGCAAGGCGTCGACCTCCTCGGTGACCTGCATGGTCCCGATCTGGGCCGCGTACGCCGAGCCGCTGCGGCCGGCCACCACGATGGCGGTCATCATGGGCCCGAGCTCCCGCAGGACCGTGATGGTGACCAGGTCGACCACATAGAGGTTGCCTCCGTACACCCGCAGCTGGACACCGGACTGGTAGGCGATCACCACGCCCAGCAGGAAGGCGAGCATACCGAGCACCGGAAGGGCGCGCACCCCGTCCAGCTCCACGACCCGGAAGACCTGCCGCCAACGCACCCGCAACGGGCTCACCAGGGCGCTCAGAAGCGCCATGGAGACGGCACCGCCGAAGGAGAGCATCCCCAACCCCTCGGCCGTCCAGCCCAGGGTCGCGCGTCCCAGCGCCTCCAGGGATCCGGGGCGCCCTCCCCCGAGCTCGGACAGCCCCGCGGACGCGGGCTCGGCCTTACCGGCCACCAGCTCCAGCAGGTCCGCCTGGTGATCGCCAAGACCGACCAATCGGGCGGAGGTCCCCTGCCCTTCGAGCCGCTCCCGCAGACGATGGAGCAGAAGCGCCCCGGCGGTGTCCAGTCCGGAGAGCCCCGCCCCATCGATGGTGAGGGGCCCAGCCGGCTGCTCTCCCGCCGCGGGGAGCTCTCCGATCTCCCCGAGGGCCGCGGTGGTCCAGCTGCCGAGGAGCCGCAGGGTACGCCCGTCCTCGCTCCAATCCAGCCGCGCGGGGTCCACCGGTCCGTCGCTGCGCCGAGCCACCCCCCGTACCTTCCCGCCCGTGGGCAACATCGGGGTCAGCGGGCGTCAGCAGCCGGCGACCGGAGCAGGCTGCCGGGGCGACCGGCCGGCCCGCGGCGCCGCGAAGACCTCGGGTGTCTCAAGGTCCCGGTCTCATCGGGGTGCGCGGTAGACCGCACGACGGCTGGGCTTGGAGAGGACGAGCTGCCAGAGCTGGCCCCGGCGGCATCGGAAATAACCCATGTAGATGTGCAGATAGTATTTCCACATGCGGTAGAAGCGCTGATCGTATCGGCCCCCCTTCAGGTCGGGCCAGGCGGCGTCGAAACGTTGCCACCACGCCTGGAGGGTCCGGTCGTAGTCCTGCCCGAAGCAGTGCCAGTCATCCAGCACCAGCCAGGGCTCGATCGACGCGCCGAGCTGCCGCACCGATGGCAGGGAGCCGTTCGGGAAGATGTACTTCTGGACCCAGGGGTCGGTGCCGCGGGCGCTCTCGCTGGATCCGATGGTATGCAGCAGCATCAGCCCCTGATCCGCCAACACCTGGGCTGCCGTCCGGAAGAAGGTCGGATAGTTCTTGAGCCCCACGTGCTCGAACATGCCCACCGAGACGATCTTGTCATAGCGGCCCTTCAGATCCCGGTAGTCCATCAGGCGGATCTTCACCGGCAGGCCCCGGCACCGCTCCTCGGCGAGAACGAGCTGCTCCCGGGAGATGGTGATGCCCTCGACCTCGACCCCGTAGCGACGCGCGGCGTGCTCCGCCAGCCCACCCCAGCCGCAGCCGATGTCGAGCAGGCGCTCCCCGGGCGCCAGCTCCAGCTTGCGGCAGATGAGATCCAGCTTGGCCAGCTGGGCCTCCTCCAGGGAGCGGGCGTCCCGCCAGTAGCCGCAGCTGTAGCTCATGGTGGGATCGAGCATGGCCCTGTAGATCTCGTTGCCGATATCGTAATGGCGCTCGCCCACCTGGAAGGCGCGTCTACGGCTCTGCCGGTTGAGCAACAGGTCCTCGACGCGGGCCAGCGCCGCGCGAACGGCGGCGAGTCCGGGGAGCCGCTCCCCGGCCGCGACGCGAATCAATCGGGTCATGGTCTCGTCCAGGCGCTCCGAGTCCCAGAGGCCGTCCATGTAGGCCTCCCCGAATCCGAGAGAGCCCTGACGCAGGATGCGCCCATAGACAGCGGGATCATGAACCTGGATGTCCCAGGGTCTATCCCCATTGAAAGCGACCCCGGCCTCGGCGGCCAGCCGCTCGAGAAATCCGGGAGGCGCCAACGCGGCCTTCGCCCCGCCGGTATCCGCTCCGGCGAAATCCTGGTTCGAGCTGATCGAGCTTGGCATGGATCCACCCTCTTGCCTGCGACCGCGGGGCCGTCGAGATTCCTGCCTCTGCAACGGGCCGGCGAGGACCGCGCTGCCGGGGAGCCGGCGACGCGTCGACCGGCCGGGCCGCCCCGGGGTCGGTGACGGTCATGACCCGAGGTTAGGACAGGAGGCGCCGTCCCTTCAACCCTTGGGGCCGGACCCGTCAGACCCGGGCTGCGCCTTCAGGTTGATCGGCCCTCGTCCCCTCAACCGTCAGCGACCCCGGATCCGGGACCGGTGGCGCCGCAACGGGGACAACGGGGACCACTCCGGGGCTCCTGCTCCCAGAGGGTCGCGGGATCGACGCGCCCGTCCGGCGCTTGAGCCTGGAGCACACCGGTGCGCTCGGCGCTCGAGCGGAAGGTCGCGAGCCCCTTCAGCCCGAGGCGCCAGGCCTGGAGGTAGATCTGTTCCAGTCCCTCCAGGGTGTGATCGGGGGGAAGGTTCAGGGTCTTGCTGATCCCTGCGTCCACGAAGGGGGCCACCGCCGCCACCATCTCCAGGTGCCCGGCCGGCGCGACCTCGAGCGCCGACACGAAGGACTCGGGCAGGGGAACGCCCTCCCCGAAGCGGGCGCGGAAATGCCGGTAGGCGGGGTCCAGGACCTGGTACTCCTGGGCCTCCTCCCCGACCCGTACGCGCCGCCGATAGGACCAGGCATAGGCGGGCTCGATGCCGTTGCTCGCATTGTCCGCGAAGGCCAGGGAGATGGTCCCCGTGGGCGCGATGGAGATCAGGTGGCTGTTGCGGATGCCGTGGGTGCGGATGGCCCCCTGGAGCCAGTCCGGGAGACGTCGGATGAAGGCGCCCTCTCCATAGGGGCCCGGATCGAACGCCGGGAAGGGCCCCCGCTCCCGGGCCAGCGCGACCGAGGCCGCGTAGGCGGTGTCGCGAAGGGTACGGACGATGGCGGCGGCGGTGTCCCGGGCCCGGGCGCTGTCGTAGGGGAGTCCGAGGAGAATCAGGGCATCACCCAACCCGGTGAGCCCGAGTCCGACCCGGCGCTTCGCGAGGGCCTCGGCCTGCTGCTGCGGGAGCGGCCACAGGGTGAGGTCCAGGACGTTATCGAGCAGGCGCACCGCCGCCGGCACCAGGGCCCGGAAGGACTCGAAATCGAATCGGGCCGCCGCGCTGAAGGGCACCCGGACGAAACGGGTCAGGTCGAAGGAGCCAAGGCAGCAGCAGCCGTAGGGCGGAAGGGGCTGCTCACCGCAGGGGTTGGTGGCCTCGATGGTCTCCAGGTACGCGAGGTTGTTCTCGGCGTTGATTCGATCGATGAAGAGCAGCCCCGGATCCCCATGGCGGTGAGCCCGCCCCACCAGGGTCGCGAACAGCGCGCGGGCCTCACGACGGCCATACACCCAGAGTCCGTCGGCGCGCCAGCGGGCCCCCGCGGCCTTGAGCGCCGCCCCGGGCTCGGCCCCATGGAGCAGCTCGATGGACCGACCCGCCACGACCGCCTCCAGGAAGGCGT
>JBAPYD010000438.1:0-4226 GCA_049284555.1 Chromatiaceae bacterium
ACGGTGTCGTGAAGTCGGGCAACGGGATCAGGGCGAGCAACAGCCCGGCGATCCAGAAGGCGTGGTTGTGGGTGAAGAGCGCAATGAGCGCCAGCACGGCAACGATCTCGAACTGGATCTTCTGGCCGCGATGGGCCATCTGCTCCGGAAGCGCATGGAGCTTGAAGTAGAAGATACCGATGCCGATCACGCCCAGAAGCACGAAGATGGCCATCGCTATGAAGAGGACATCGGTCTCCCCCGGCGCCGTGACGAAGGGGGGCAGATGATGGATTGCGGCCGGGTGTAGCGGCTCGGACATCGGCGATGCTCCTAATCGATGTGGTTGATGTCAGATGCGCCGAGGCCTAATGCCTCGGCACCCCGGCGGATCGGGTCGCTCGCGTTGCCTTGTATTATCGCGGATCGGCGATACCGCGCGGGTCCGCGACGCCACGTGGGTCGGCAACGCCGCGCGGGTCCGCGATGCCGCGTGGACTAGGACGCGCTTCGGAGCTCACCGGCAGCAGACCGAGGAAAGCCGGGAGCAACAGGATACTCAGGATTCGTGTCGCTCGGGTCGGCCCGCTCCTGTTCGGCATGGTCTTACCCTCACTGGTTATTTGCGGCGGTTTAAGGTGCGATGCTACCGAACGTTGCGCCTGGAGCACGCTCCAAGCGCGTGCCGGGCAAGCATCAGGGTCTCGTTGATGGCGCTGACCCCAGGCCGATACGGCGTCACATTGGAGGCCATGAAGCCCCGGTCCTTGTCAGGTCGCGCTAGGACGGGCCTTCGCGTGCGCCCTGGCCGCCTCGATTGCGGGACACGCATGCTCAGAGAAAAGACGATCATAAGCGGCTGGCCCAAGCGACCGGACTGTCAAGCGATCAGCAAGCCCCTTGCCAGGCGTGGAAAGGCTGCGATGCCATCCGGGAACACTATCAAGTCAGCCGCTTAGCGAAGCCGCTGGGCCAGGGGGTCGCGAGGACTCCGAAATGGGCCTCCGAGATGGCAGTGGTTCTACGAGATGTCGGAGCCTGGCCGCCGTAGCCCCAGGCGCTTCATGCGCGACTCCAGGGTGGTCGGCTTGATGCCGAGCCGCTCCGCGGCCCCCCCGGACCCGCGGATACGCCAGCCGGCCTGCTCCAGGACCCGAAGGATGTGCTCGCGCTCCATGGCCTCGAGGGTGGCCGCGGATGCCTTCGCGCGGGCCGTCTCCGGCGCCTTGTTGGCAACCCACATCGGCCCGGGGCGGAGCACGACGTGCAGGGTCGGTCCGCGGGCGAGGATCATGGCCCGCTCGATCAGGTTGCGCAGTTCGCGCACGTTCCCCGGCCAGGGGTAGGCGAGGAGCGCGGCCATGGAGTCCTCGGCGATGTGCTCGATCGGCTTGCCCATGGACTCGCTGAGCTCCTTGACGAATTGCCAGGCCAGCAGCGGGATGTCCTCCTCGCGCTCACGCAGCGGTGGCACGGTGATCGGAAAGACGTTCAGCCGATAGTAGAGGTCTCCCCGGAAGCTGCCATCGGCGACGGCGCGGGCAAGGTCGCGGTTGGTGGCCGCGATCACACGCACCTGGACCTGGATCCTGCGGGTGCTGCCCAAGCGCTCGAAGCTGCCGTCCTGCAGGACGCGCAGGAGCTTCGTCTGCAGATCCAGCGGCAGCTCGCCCACCTCATCGAGAAAGATGGTGGACCCGTCCGCCAGCTCGAACCGGCCCATCTGACGCGCCAGCGCCCCGGTATAAGCCCCCTTCTCCCGCCCGAACAGCTCAGCCTCGATCAGCGACGCGGGCAGGGCGGCGCAGTTGACCTTGACCATGGGCCTGTCCCGGCGATCGCTCAGGTTGTGGATGGCGTCGGCCAGCACCTCCTTGCCGGTGCCGGTCTCGCCGAGCAGCAAGACCGTGGCGCTGGTGGGGGCGACCTGGGCGATTTCTTCCAGCACCTGGTTGAAGCGCGGGGAGCGGCTCTCCAGCACCCTTACCGAGCCGGGGCAGGCGGAACGGCGCAGATAGTCATTCTCCGCCGTGAGCCGCTCCTTCAGGCGCGTGATCTCGGCGAGCGCTGCGGCGAGCTGCGCCTCCCGGCGGCTGCGCGCCAGGGCCTGGGCGAACACCTCGCCGAACAGCTTGAGCCGGATGATGAGATCCTCCGGCCAGGCACGGGTGCGTTGGAATGCTGCAAACGCGATAGCGCCCATGACCCGGCCACCGATCCGCAGGGGGATGCCGAGATTGGACTTGAGACCGGTGCGGCGGCAGTACTCGGCCTCCGCCGACGCCTCTGGAGGGAGATCAGCGGGGATGTGTTGAAGCACGACCATCCGGCCGGCCCGCAGCTCCCCGAAGTACCAGGGCAGCAGCGGGGGCGGGCCAAGTGGTATGGCCTCGGTGCCGTCGCGGGCCACCGAGCACAGGATCTCGAAGCGCTCACCGGCATCCACGAATTCCCCAAAGCCGCAGCGGTCGAAACCCAGGAAGTCGAGCAGCCGCCCAAGGGCCCCCGCGATCTCGTCGATCACGCGATCGGCGGGGAGGTCAGCGAAATGGGCAGACAGATCGCCGAGGAGCTGCTCGAAGGCCAGGCGCTCCTCGGTGGAGATCCCCGCGCCGTCGCCTCGGTCCCAGGCGGTCTCCACGCGCGCCTACCCGCGAGCCGCCTGGGCCCCTGGGTTGGCGGCCCCCATCAGTCCGGGGCCACCCAAGGTGACGCCGCTGCAGGCCATCGCGCTCAGGGACGCGGACATGCGCTTCGGATCCGGACCCCGTCGATGGAGGGCGGACCTACAGTTGCGGGAGGCCGTCGGACTCAAACGCTGGGCTCAGTAGATCTCCGGGATGACCTTGGACGGGTAGTCGGGCTCTCGGTAGTCGCCCGGCTTCTGGCGCTTCGGTAGCTCCACCTTCTCCCGGGGCAACTCCTCGTAGGGAATGCGGCTCAGCAGATGACTGATGATATTCAAACGCGCCCGCTTCTTGTCGTCCGAATTGGCCACGTACCAGGGTGCCCAGGCGGTGTCGGTGGCGGCGAACATCTCATCGCGAGCCCGCGAGTAGTCGTACCAGCGGCTGTAGGACTTGAGGTCCATGGGCGAGAGCTTCCAGATCTTGCGCCCATCGTCGATCCGCGCCTCGAGGCGCCGGGTCTGCTCCTCCATGCTGACCTCGAGCCAGTATTTGATGAGGATGATCCCGGAGTCGACCATCAGCTTCTCGAAACCCGGAATGATCTCGAGAAACCGCTTCGCCTGCTCCTCGGTGCAGAAGCCCATCACGCGCTCGACGCCGGCACGGTTGTACCAGCTGCGGTCCCAGATCACGACCTCGCCCGCCGCCGGGAAGTGCGGGATGTAGCGCTGTCCGTACATCTGGGTCTGCTCCCGCTCGGTCGGCGCGGGCAGCGCCATGACGCGGAAGACGCGCGGGCTCACCCGCTCGGTGATCGCCTTGATGGTGCCGCCCTTCCCGGCGCCGTCGCGGCCCTCGAAGACGATGCAGACCTTGAGCCCGTCGTGACGGACCCACTCCTGGAGCTTCACGAGCTCTTCGTGCAGTTTGCGCAGCTCCTTCTCGTAGGCCTTGGTTGTCATCTTGCCGGATGCGGATGCCTCCTCGGCGTCCGTTCGGACCTTTTCTTTGCGGGACTTTTTGCTCATTGCTCGGTCTCCTCCGGTTAGCGGCCGAGTGGTGGCGGCCTGTCTGCTGGCAGTTTTCTTGCGTGCATAACGAGCAGCAAAAGGGCTGCCAAATGTTGCAATTCAATGACGTCGGCGAGGTCTCACCGGAAAACAACGAAGTATCCGAGACGCAAGCCCGCTCGCCTGCGACGCGGGGCTAGGGCGGTCGTCGCCTCTCCGATAAGTCGGGCTTTCTGCGATCTGTCGGAGGTAGATCGTCGGATCGTCCGGCGCGCGTCGCGTTCCGGTCGAGATCCGTACAGAGCCACCCACCGACCACTCGGCCGAGACGGTCGCGGCGCAGCTCGCCGATGCGGTCCGCGTCCACTTCGGCGAGCAGGCACCGGCCATCGAGCGAGCTGGATCGGCTGAGACGACTGGCGGATCGCGTGATCGCGATCCAGATGGCGATCGACGGGGCCGATTTCCTGGAGGTGTATGACTTCTTCATGGAGCGGACCGGGGATGCGGATCAGGCGTTCGAGAGTGCCCGAAGGGTCTTTCGAGGCGGCGTCCTGACGGGCGGTGCGCCCTTTACGAAGGATGTCGTTTACTCATGGGTCTCATG
>JBAPYD010000439.1:0-10807 GCA_049284555.1 Chromatiaceae bacterium
GGATGGACCTCTACCTGCGGATCGCCCCCGAGCTCTATCTCAAGCGCCTGGTGGTGGGAGGGCTCGAGCGGGTCTACGAGATCAACCGCAACTTCCGAAACGAGGGGCTCTCCACCCGCCACAACCCCGAGTTCACCATGTTGGAGCTCTATCAGGCCTACGCCGACTATCGGGACCTGATGGATCTGACCGAGGACCTGCTTCGGCGCATGGCGGCCGCGGTGCTCGGGAGCACCAGGCTCGTCTACCAGGGGATCGATCTGGACCTCGCGATGCCCTTCGAGCGGCTCTCGGTGCGCGAGGCGGTGCTGCGCTTCAATCCGGGGGTCGATCCCGCGGAGCTGGACGACCTGGCCAGGACCCGGGCCCTGGCGCGGGACCTGGGGATTCACGTCAAGGAGGAGTGGGGCCTGGGTCGGTTACAGGTGGAGATCTTCGAGCAGACCGGGGAGTCGAGTCTGCTCCAGCCGACCTTCATCACCGAGTACCCCACGGAGGTCTCGCCCCTGGCCCGGAGCAACGACACCGCGCCCTCCGTGACGGACCGCTTCGAGCTCTACGTGGGCGGCCGCGAGATCGCCAACGGTTTCTCGGAGCTCAACGACCCCGACGATCAGGCGGAGCGGTTTCGCCGCCAGGTGGAGCAAAAGGCGAAGGGGGACGAGGAGGCGATGTACTACGATGCGGACTACATCCGCGCCCTGGAGTACGGATTGCCGCCCACCGCCGGGGAGGGGATCGGCATCGACCGGCTGGTGATGCTGTTCACCGATGCCCCCTCGATCAGGGATGTGCTCCTGTTCCCCCATCTGCGGCCGGAGGATTGACCCGAGAAGGGGCCGGCGCGCGCAATGCCCCAAGGACCAGGCCGCTCAAGGGCCACCCGGGTATTCGATCCGCTCGCGTCCCGCGACGTGCGAGTCCCTGGACGCGCCTTTTTCGGGGGTCTGAGGCCCTCGAAATTGGCGGGGCATCCCTGGCCCGCGAGGGAAGCGCACTCGGTCAGCGCTTCCCTAGACCCCGGGCAGTCCATAGGGCGGGGGGCGTAGCCGCAGCAGGGGACCCTGCTCGCCGAGCCGGACCTCTCCGCCCTCCGCAGCGTCGATCTCGACCACCGCGAGGAGCTCGTAGCGCCCGGGTGCGGAGGGGCGTGCATCCACCACCCGCCCGCTGGCCTGCTCGGAGGTGCTCGTCGGCGCATGGAGCGGGTCGCCCGGTCGGGGCGCTGAGTCGGTCTCGACCTCTGCCCAGTACATGCGCCGCTTGAGCTTACCGAGATACTGCATGCGCGCCACCACCTCCTGGCCCGTGTAGCACCCCTTGGTAAAGCTAACCCCATCGATCAGCTGGAGGTTGACCATCTGGGGAACGAAGGCCTCGACGGTCTCCTGATAGACGGTCGGCACGCCGCCGCGAATGTCATGCAGGGCCCAAAGGTCCGCCGTGCCGGGCATCGCGGCCTGGGACAGGGTCTCCCAGAGTGCCGACAGGTCCTCGGCGGGACCAAACAGCTCGAAGCGGGGGCTGGGGGAGGGTAGGCGCAGCACGGTGACCTCGCCGGTCGTGACCAGGTCCCCGTCCCGTTCCGGGAGGCCGAGCCCCTGGGCCGCCAGCCGCTCCGGGGCGTCGTCGCCGACGATGCCGATGCGCACGAGCGCATCGGATGCGTCCTCCAGGGTGACCTTGGCACGCAGGACGAAGAGCCGCAGCCGCTTGAGGGTCTCCTGGAGTCGCTCTCGGGGTAGCTGCAGGTAGATCGTGTCGCCGAGCCGAAGGATTCTGAAGCTGGCCAGGATGCGACCCTTGGGGCTGCAGTGGCTGCTGAGCTGGGTATGGGTAGGGGAGAGCTCCCGGACGTCGTTGGTGAGCTGTCCCTGCAGGAAGGACTCGGTGTCCTCCCCCCGCACCGCGATCAGGCCGAGGTGGGATAGGTCGAAGAGGCTGACACCCTTGGTATCCTCGGGGGGAAAGCCGGTGGCGCCAGGGAAGCGGACGCTTCCGTCCGCGTCCCGCTGCGCGCCCTGTCTGCCGAGAAAGTCTTGCCGTTGGGGATTCATGTCTTGCTGCTCCAGAGAAGGGAACCCTGCGCAGCCCGGGTGCCCTGGCTGCGCCGGTCGCATGGTGTCTGCGGGTATGATAGCGGAAGGCCTCGCCTGACCTTGCCGGGAGGGGCCTTCCAATCGGTCCACGCGGAAGCGGTCAGCACGTCGAGTCACGAGGAGATCACGCACCCTTGTCCAGTCACCTACCAAGCCCGCCGGCGAACAGCCTGGTCCTGTACAAGGTCAGGCCTGCCCGGGTCCTGCGCGTGGGCGAGAAGATCGAAATTGAGCTCGAGGGGGGAGATACCAAGCGGGTGCGTGCCAAGGACCTGGAGCTCCTGCACCCCGGACCCCTGCACAGCCTGGACGAGCTCGGCCCCCAGGAGGGGGAGGCGGACGAGGCCTGGGCCCTGCTCGAGGGCGGCGAGACCAACCTGCAGGAGCTGGCGGAGCTGGCATTCTCCCGGTTCACCCCGGCGACCGCCTGGGCGGCCTGGCAACTGGTGGCGGACGGCCTGCGGTTTTCCGGGGTTCCGTCCCAGATTCAGGTGCGTTCGCGGGAGGAGGTGGAGCGGGATCGTGCCGAGCGGGCCGCCCGGGCGGCGGCGGAGCAGGACTGGAAGGGGTTTCTGGCCCGCATGGCGGCCTCCGCGCCAGAACCCCAGGATCGGCCGAGGCTCGCGGAGGTCGAGCGCCTGGCCCTGGGGCAGAGCGAGCACAGCCGTATTCTGCAGGCGCTCGGACATCAGGAGTCGCCGGAGAATGCCCACCGTGCCTTGATCCAGGTGGGTTATTGGCCGCAGCGATACAACCCGTATCCCGCCCGCTGCGGCGTACCGGCGGGGGATCCCCAGCTTGCGGTCCCGACCTTTCCCGAGGAGCAGCGCCTGGACCTGACCGGCCTTCCAGCGTACGCGATCGACGACGTAGGCAACCAGGACCCGGACGACGCGCTGAGCCTGGATGGCGACAGGCTCTGGGTGCACGTGGCGGACGTGTCCGCCCTGGTCCACCCAGGCGGGGCAATCGAGCGGGAGGCGCGCGCCCGTGGGGCCAACCTCTATGCCCCCGAGGGTATCGTCAACATGCTCCCGGCGGCGATCACCGAGCGGCTGGGGCTGGGGCTTCGGGAGATATCTCCGGCCCTATCGATCGCCCTGCGTGTGGATGGCCAGGGCGAGCCCTGCGACATCGAGGTCCACCGAACCTGGATCCGCGCCGAGCGCCTGACCTACGACGAGGCGGAGCTGCGGCTGGATGAGGAGCCCTTCGCCGGACTGCGGTCCCTTGGGGATCGCTTTCGGGCAAGGCGAGCATCGGCCGGGGCCACCAGCCTGGAGCTGCCCGAGGTCAGCGTCCGGGTGATCGACGGCCACGTCGTGATCCGTCCCCTGATTCGTTTGATGAGCCGGGCGCTGGTCTCGGAAGCCATGGTCCTGGCGGGGGAGGCCGTGGCGCGATTCTCTCTGGAGAGGGAGATCCCGATACCCTTCGTTTCCCAGCCCCCGAGCGACGTCGTCGGGAGCGCGGAGCCCCTGGGACTCGCCGCGATGTATGCCCGCCGAAGGACCTTCAGGCCGACCCGGTTGGTGGCGAGTCCAGAGCCCCACTCGGGGCTGGGTCTGTCGCTGTATACACGGGCCACTAGTCCGCTTCGGCGCTATTCGGACCTACTGGTGCATCACCAGCTGCGGGCCTGGATCATGGGCCGGGCCCTGCTCTCCGTACAGGAGATGACGGAGCGGATCGCCGAGTCCGAGCTGGCCGTGGCCGCGATACGGAGGGCCGAGCGACTCTCCAACCTCCATTGGAAGCTGATCTATCTGAAGGAGCATCCGGATTGGCGGGGTGAAGGCGTCCTGGTCGCCAAGGAGGAGCGCAAGAATGTGGTCCTGATCCCGGATCTGGCGCTGGAAACCAGGCTCCGACTCAAAACCGAGCACGCACTGAACTCAAGCCTCCGCCTCACCGTAAGGGAGCTTGACATCCCTGGCCAAACCGTGGATTTTCGACCCCTCGATTAGTGAGGCCATTGCGCCGCTGCTCGAACGGATGGGTTCGAGCCGGCGCGGCCTCCTTGGGGCCGGCGCCGGCCTAAGTGTCGTCGGGCGTCAAGCGCCCCAGCGCCTCACGTTGCCCGTGTCGAGATGGACGAAGTCGGCGCTTGGGTAGTAGCCCACGCCGCCGCGGGCCAATCTGAGCGCCTCGTCCCTGATGCGTCGGCTGGACAGGTCTGGAAAACGGACATCCATGGCTCGACCAGACAGATGCAGGCTGTTGCGGGCCACACCGTGTCCGGCTCGACGGAGCATGGCGTTGGTCTGTGGTGACCGATAGGCGCTCAGAACCTCGTAGCGCGCGCTCGTATCGCCGAGGCAGCACTGGACATCGTGGAGTAGATCGAAGAGCTGAGGATCGATCGCGACGGTGTCACCGGTGCGGAAGTCCCGAAGGAAGTGGTTGAGCTTGGCGAGGGCGCTGCGCTGATAGTGGTCGCCGATCCGGTAGGTGACGGAGATGCGTTCGTCGGTATGCAGGTGGTGGAGCGACAGAACGCGGGGCCTTTCGGCGATTCTTTTTGCGAGTACGGGCGTCGCGGCGCTCGACAGGAGAGCGCCAAGGAAATACCGTCGGTTCATGTTCCCCCCGGACATTGAACTCAAGCGATGGTGCCGTCGATTATAACCGAGGTATACGAAAAAGCAATGTTGAACTGCCATCAGCTGTGCGCTCATTCACAGCTTGACTAAGTTTGTGTAAAAAAATATAAAAGTATTGCAACTGACTAGAAAGTATAGAAATATGCATAGAAACTTGAGAGTAAACTTTAATGAACTTTAACTCCGTCACACTCCAGTTTCCATTGGTCTTTGGTTCCCTTCCAGCCTGATCAATGTTAAGGTTCGTCCATGAGCGAAGGGTTCGAGGTCGTCGAGCGAAACGCTGTCTACACGGGTTTCCTTCGCCTGGCTCAGTATCGCTTGAGGCTGGAAGCGTCGACGGCCTTACCGGAGGCGTTCGTGTACCGGGAACGTATCGAGGGCCTGAGGGCGGCCGCGGTGCTTCCATTCGACCCCCTGCGGGGGCGAATCGTCCTGGTGAAGCAGTTTCGGATTGGCGCCTTGGGGGCTGCGGGTGGAGCCTGGCTCCTGGAGCCGCCGGGGGGCGTGGTCGACGCGGGGGAATCCTCGCAGGAGGCGGCGCGTCGAGAGGCCTGGGAGGAGGCGGGGTGTCGGATCGGATCCTTGGAGCCGATCCTGCGCTGTCACCCCAGTCCGGGGGTCAGCGATGAGAGCGTGGATCTGTACTGTGGCGCCGTCGATTCGGCCTCGCTGCCTGCCACCGGGGGGCGGCGCGGAGAGGGTGAGTGGACCGAGGTGGTCGCCCTCGATCTTGACGCTGCGATTCGTGACCTCGGTCGGGGGATGCTGACGGCCGCCACTCTTATTATCTCCGTGCAATGGCTCGCGCTGAATCGGTGGCGGTTGCGTGAGCTTTGGGGTTTGAGCGAGGTTTCGCCTTAAGCGGAAGCGATCCGACCGCAGGCGGTGGAGGGCCGCGGCGCGTGACTCGCGGAGCGCGAGGCGAAAGGGGGCGACGCCCGCGCTCGTCGTATCGCGGCGTGAACGACATGGGGGCGGGCCCGCGATTTATCGGGGGAGATCGCGATGTCCAGAGCGATTCTGATCGTAGTGATGCTTGGCCTGGTGCTGGCGGGACCTGAGGTCAGCGCCGACGTCTACAAGTACGTGGATGCCAAGGGTAATACCTATTTCACAGATGCTCCCCTGCGGGGTAGCAAGTACAAGCTGGCCTGGAAACGGGAATCCCGTGGCCTGATCAAGGAGAATAAGCAGCGCCTCGCGAGCGTGTCTCCGAAGAAGGGCTCCAGCGAAGGGCTCGAGAGGCGCAGGGCGCGCTTCGAGCGACTGATTGCCGCCAACGCGCGTCGCTACAACCTAGCACCCGAGCTGCTCCACGCCGTCATCCGGGCCGAATCCGCCTACGACCATACGGCCGTCTCTTCCGCGGGCGCTCAAGGCCTGATGCAGCTCATGCCGGGGACCGCTGCTCGCTATGGTGTGACGGACAGCTTCAATCCGGTCGACAACATTCGCGGCGGTGCCGCCTATCTGAGAGATCTTCTCGATCTGTTCGACCAGGATCTAGTCTTGGCGCTAGCGGGCTACAATGCGGGGGAGAACGCCGTCCTCAAGCATGGTCGGCGTATTCCGCCCTATGACGAGACCCAGAACTATGTCCGGAAGGTGCTGCGGCACCTCTCGGGGGAGCGGGGTTCTCAAGTTCGGATGACCGCCCGCTGAGTCTCCACTGCCCCGGCTCGCCGCGCCGGGGCCTATGCCCACATAGTCGAGTCGTACCGACGCCGCGGCCTCAGATCGGGCTTGATTCCGGGGCGCCTGACTTGTCTCCGCCCTGCAACATTTTTCGGATCGAGACCAGAGCCCGATCGATGAAGGGATGCTTGGGTTTGGGGATCGCCCGGGCCCGCCCCGCCAGGATTTCTTGGGCCAGGTCCCGCAGGCTCTTGATCTCTGCCTGCATCCCCGCCCGGTCAACGAACATGCAGGTCGAGGTGAGGGGGCTCATCCAAGACAGCTTGATTCGCCGCGACGGCATACCGGGGGCCCCCCTGAACTCGAACCAGGTGCCGAAACGCATGCGTCTCAGGCGTTCCACCATGTGACGCTCGGGCTCCGTCAGGTCATCGTCCAGGGTCGCCGCGCTGGTGATCTGGGGGACGGGGGTCCCCGACGCGGGGCCAGGGCTCTCCCTCTCCGCGGTCTCGGGAGGCACCCTCGGCTCGACCTTCCAGCCCTCCGGAGAATCCAAAAGGGCCAGTAGGGCACTCACGTTGGTGCTGCTGAAGCGCCCCAGCCTCTGCGCGGTGATGGCGAGGTCGTCCCGCAGCTTGGGCAGGGTTGCGAGGCGGGCGTTTCGTGCCTGCGCGGTGGCCTGGGGGTCGAATAGGGCAACGAGCTGCTCCATCACCGCGCCGGCCCGCCGCCAGTCTCGGCCCTGATCCTGCTCCGGATCCCGCAACAGAATGAAGGTGAGGTGGTCCAGCCAAGTCTCGGATAGAAAAGCCCGGACCGGCTGGGGTAGCGGATGTCGCTCCATGGCGGTCTGGATCTCCCGAGCCGCCCGCTGCTTGGCCAGCGTGAGCTTCTCGCGCCCCAGTGCGGCCTCCTGGGTACGTTGCTCCGTGGTATCGCTGCGTCGCTGCTGCTCGCGCATCTTCTCCTCGAAGTGGGCAAGCAGCTCCTCGAACAGACCGACGTTGTCGGTGAACTCCCGCAACACCCGGTCGACCACCTGCTGCATGACCGGGAACATTCCGCGGGTCGGGTTGCCTTCCTCGACCCACAGGCTGCCCGCCTCCACCATCTGATCCAGGAGCCGACGGGCCGGGTGGCGGCTGTCCACCAGCAGGCGCCGGTCGATCAGGGCCACCTTGAGGTAAGGCGTATGGAGGTGGCTGAGTAGGGCCTTGGCCACGTTGGGCAGGACCGGATCGTTCAGCATGTACTCGAACAACATGCCGATCAGGTCGATGAGGTCCGCGTCCATCATGGACAGCTTGTCCTGATCGATCGCGCTCAGGATCTGCTCGCGCTCCCGTCCGAGGGCATCCCTGACCCGCTGCAGGAAGGCGGTGTCGACCTCGACACTGGGGAACTGAAGCGCCTCCGCGACCGCCGTGGACACCGCTTGGGGCGTGCGTTGGCTCTGCACGCTGGAGATCGCCGACAGCAGCTGGCGGCTTTGCAGCGCCGCTTCCTCCGGGGTGGGCGGGGGACCGGAACGGCGGGCGCCCGTTGCCCGCTCCTGCCCAGGGCGCCGATTCGCCATCAGCGCGAGGATCGCATCGAACAGCTCACCCCCCAGGGTCTGGGGCTCCCCGGGCTCCCCGGGCTCGCCGCTCGTCCCGGCGGGAGCCACCGAGGGCGCAACGGCTGGACCCGCGGCCTCCGTCGACGGGGCTCCGCGCGCATCCCTGGCCCCGGTGGATCCTTTTGCCCCGGATCGGCTGGGTCTCGTCTTCACGTGGACCGGCTTCAGGTTCGGCAGGACACCCGCATCGGCCAACAGGGCGTTGTACGCGTCATAGGTCGGCTTGATGGGCTTCAGGACGAACTTGTCGAACAGGGCGTAAAGGACGACCTTGACCCGGACCTCGATATCCAAACCCTCCAAGGCGCGTCGGTAGGAGCGGACCAGGTGGCTGGGGCCGCCGGGAATCTCGGTGTCCTTCAGCCGCTCTCTGCGGGTGATGGCCCCGAGCCGGAGGCTGAGCGCGAAGAGTTCAGGGAAACAGTCCGCGTTCGCTCGCAAGATCAGGTTCTCGGCGGCGACCGACTCCTCCATCTCGTCGGGCTCGACCAGCGCCAGCTCGATCCCCTGGGGGGTTGCCGGCGTGGCCTGGTCCGGGCCCGCCGTGCCTTCCCCGGCGAGTCTCTCGAAGCCGCGGTTCAGCTCCGCGCGGAATATCTGCTCGATATCGACGCGCTGGCGGTTGATCTGGCCCATCGCCTCGAAGAATCGACTCTGGACGGCATCGCTCTCGGCCCGTTGGGCAAACTCGAGCAGCGCCGTGTCGGCATTCTCGAACAGCTCCGCGAAGCGGGCGCCGCAGAAGTCGAGGATCTTGCGGCGGCATTGCTCCACGAGGGGGCCGTGTCGATGTCGCACGGCCGCGCCGCTCAGGGGTGGTTCGGGCATAGGCACGCTGCTGGGTTCGGACTCCCGTGATACGGGTTGTCAGGGCATGGGCGGGGTGGCCAGGTCCGTGCCTTCAGTCTTCACCGATGACGCGCTCGTCGCGCGGGGTGGAGAGGAGCTTCTCCGCCTCGGCCATCTGGGGGGCGAAGATGAGGCGATATTCGACTCCGGGCTCCGCGTCCTTCCGGCGTGTCCGAACCTCGGCACGGGCGGCCTGGTACTTGTCGACGGTCAAGATATGGGTCAGCTCCCGGTTGGGTGTGATCTTGTAGACGAAATAGGGCATGAGATCGAATCCATGGAGCGGGTGCTCCGTCGGTGGCGACAATCGAACGGACGAGCGGCACGGCCGCCCTGCCGTGGGGCCTTGAGTTTATCCCAAACCGCGCTTTTTCAATAAGGCCGCGCTGGCGCCGTCCAATCGAGGGCACAAGGGAGCCTCCCCCCGAGCCTTCGATTCAGGGTTCCGTCGTGCCTTGGGCCTGGCAGGCGAGGGCCCATCGCACGTGCTCCCCGACCAGGGGGTCGGGATGGTCGGCGCGGGCCGCGAGGGCCTGGCGAGCCGTCCGGGTCGCCGGGGCGTTGCCCAGGGCGACGGCCAGATTTCGCAGCCAGCGCCTGTGCCCGATCCGGCGAATGGCGCTACCCTCGGTGCGCGTGTCAAAGGTCGATTCGTCCCAGACGAACAGCTCGATGAGGGTCGCGGTGTCCAGTGCGCCTCGGGGCAGCAGGTCGGCCTCGTCGGTGAGCCGGGCGAACCGGTTCCACGGGCAGACCAGCTGGCAGTCGTCGCAGCCATAGATGCGATTCCCGATCAGGGGCCGCAGGGGCTCCGGGATGCTGCCTCGATGCTCGATCGTCAGATAGGAGATGCACCGGCGGGCGTCGAGCTCATAGGGCGCCACGATGGCACCCGTGGGGCAGACGTCGAGGCAGGCGCGACAGTGGCCGCAGTGATCCGCGGCGGGCTGGTCGAGGGGCAGATCCAGGTCCGTATAGATCTCCCCCAGGAAGAACCAGGAGCCGTGCCGATGGTTGATGAGGTTGGTGTGCTTGCCCGTCCAGCCGAGCCCGGCCTTCTGGGCGAGGGGCTTCTCCAGGACCGGGGCCGAATCCACGAAGACCCGGTGCCCGAAGGGCCCGACGGCCGTGGCGATGCGCCTCGCGAGCCGCTGCAGGCGCTGGCGCAGCACCTTGTGATAGTCGCGGCCCAGGGCGTAGCGGGAGACGAAGGCCCGTGCCGGGTCCGCCAGGATCTCTTCCATGGCGCCCTGGGGCTCGGGCAGGTAGTCCAGGCGCGCGCAGATGACCGTGAGGGTGCCCGGCACGAGATCCGCCGGTCGGGAGCGGCGGGTCCCGTGGCGCGCCATGTAGTCCATGTCCCCGTGGCGGCCTGCGGCGAGCCAGGCGAGCAACCTCGCCTCGGCGTCACCGAGGCGGGTGTCGGTGATGCCCACCTGCTGGAATCCGAGCTCGACTCCCCAGGTCTTGATAGAGCGCGCCAGCGCGTCCCGGCCCAACGGGAGCGGGGCGGAGCACGACCCCTTGGGGTCGCCCGCGTCGTCGCCTTCCTGGGAGCATTGCGTCATGGCTCGGATTGCTCGCGCTCGAGTGTTGCTGCCCGCGCCCGCGCCGTCCACGCCGTGGCCGTATGACCCCGCCCCAGACTACCGAAACGCAGGTACAGCGCGGGGACCACGATCATGTTCAGGGCCGTGGAGGACAGGAGACCCCACAGGATCACGATGGCCATTGGGGTCTGGATCTCGCTCCCGGGGTGGCCGCCCTGCAGGGCCAAGGGGACCAGGGCAAGACCCGCGGCGAGGGCGGTCATGAGGATGGGCGCCAGGCGCTCCATGGCCCCGCGTCGGACCGCCTCGCGGACGTTTGTCATCCCCTCCACCTCGACCAGCTGACGGATGTGCGAGACCAACATAACGCCGTTGCGCGTGGCGATGCCGAACAAGGTGATGAATCCCACCAGGGAGGCGACCGACACGACCCCGCCGCCGGCAAACACC
>JBAPYD010000440.1:0-15791 GCA_049284555.1 Chromatiaceae bacterium
CCCTGCATGAGCTCGGTGAAGTACTCGCCGTTCATGCCGGCAATGGTGGGCGAGGCCGGGCCCACGCTGGTCCCGTCGGTGCCATGACATCCGGCGCAGGTCTCCGCGAGCATGCGGGCGCTGGCGCCCGAGATGAGTTCCGGCTTGGGGGCCTCGTCCGCTGCCCACAGGACGGAACCGGCCCCGAGGGCCATGGCCCCGGCGACTATGGCGAGTTTCTTGTGTGTATTGGTCATATTGCCTCCTTCATGGTTGGTCACGGATTTCGGCTTGGCGCGGAGGCGCGCTCCGCCATGCATGGGGGGCCGTGGGTCGGCACGGCCGCTGAGCATCTTGTTCGGCTCGGGACTTCGGGTCGATCAGGACCCGGGGCCCAAGCGGGCCACCGCCTCTTGATTGCCACTGGTGCGGGCCAGGTCGGCTGCGGTATGGCCCTCTCCATCCCTGAGATGCGGGTCCGCATGATGCGAGATCAGGGTCTCGATGAGCGCGTTGTGGCCGCTCCTCACCGCCTCCATCAGGGCAGTGACCCCACTGTTGTCCTGCAGGTTCGGGTCGGCCCCGCTGTCGAGCAGCAGCCGCGCCACGGACTCGTGGCCCTTCCCGGCGGCCCAGATCAGGGCCGTCGCCCCCTGGGCATCCCGGGCGTTCGGGTTGGCCCCCTGGGCGATGAGGGCCCGTGCGACCTCGAGCTGCCCTTGGTCTGCCGCGATGATGAGGGCCGTGGCCCCCGCCTTGTCGCGGGCCTCCAGGTCCGCCCCGCCGGAGACGAGGAGGTCCACCATCTCGGGGTGGCCGTTGTCGGCCGCCTGCATCAGGGCGGTGCGTCCCTCCTTGTCCGACGCCTTGGGGTCGGCCCCCCGGTAAAGGAGCTGCTCGGCCATGTCGCGGATGCCGTAGCGGGAGGCGATCATCAGCGAGTCCCACCCGGAACGCGTGCGGTCATGGACGTTGGCTCCCCGCTCGATCAAGAGGGCGGTTAGGCCGATGTTGCCGTTCTCCGCCGCGAAGGTGAGGGCGGTGCAGCCAGCCAGGGTGCGCGCGTTCACGTGCGCGCCCCGGGCGAGCAGCAGGGAGACTGTGGGGAGGTCGTCGGTCTCCGCCGCCATCATGAGCGCGGTCTTTCCGAACTGATTGGCAGAGTCCACGTCCGCGCCCTGGTCCAGCAGGGCAGCAACGGTCTTGGTGTCTCCAACCATGGCGGCGAGCCGCAGCTCCTTGCCCAGGTCCTGCTCGCCCGCCCACAGGGCGGCGGAGATCAAGAGGGCGGCGGCGCCTATGGCGATTCGGGATCTGAGCTTCATGGCGAGCCTCGGGGCGTGGGCGCTGGACGCGCTCCAGCTCGGAGAACGGAGCTGGGCACTCAATTAGGGTCCGGGGCCGCGGCGTCGGCCGTCTCGGACTCCTCTGGCTCGTCCGGCTCCTCGTGGGCAATCCCCTTGTGGCAGTCGATGCAGGTCTGACCCTTGTCGGGAGCGACCGAGTGCTTATTGCGGGCGCTACGGCCCTGGGCCGAGGTGTCCATGTTCGAGAACTGGTGGCAGGAGCGGCACTCCCGCGAGTCGCTCGACTTCATCTTGGCCCAGACTCGGGTGGCCATGTCCCACCGGTGCGCCTCGAATTTTTCCGGGGTGTCGATCGTGCCGATGATCTCGTGGAAGACGTCCTTGGCAGCCATCACCTTGGCGTACATCTTCGGGACGAACTCCTTCGGCACGTGGCAGTCGGAGCAAGTCGCCTGGACTCCGGAGGGGTTCTTGTAATGGATGGTTTCCTTGTACTCCTCCAGGTTGATGTTCATGGAGTGACAAGAGGTACAGAACTCCATCTCGTTCGTATAGGCCACGCCGACGTTGACGAAGCCCACGAAGGCGATTCCGGCCAGGAAGACGAGGCCCAGCAGGATCAGCGAGATACGCCGCGCCGACCCTTTCTGTTTCGGGGCAGGGGAATCAGACATGAAATCCTCGCATCGGTGGCGGCAGGCTGCCGCGACCCGTCGTGAGACGTCCAGAGGATGTCCCGGTGTGTCCAGGTCGCGGCCCCGACTGGTGTAAACGCCTTGTCGTCGGGCACGTCTCGTTATTTTTGTCCGGCCGGATGTTACGGCACCCGCCGGGCTTTGCCAAGGCGTGGAGGACGGAATCCGGCGCAGGGACCCGGGGGCGAGGGGATTGTCCCTAAAAGGTCAGTCGCTGTGTCGGCGCGCCCCAATGCCGCGGGTGCGGGCGAAGTCGAGCATGCGCTGGATCGGGATCACGGCGCGCCGGCGGATCTCCGGATCGATCTGGATCTCCTGATCCCCGGTGCGCAGCACCCGCTCCAGGTTCTGCAGGGCATTCATGGCCATCCAGGGGCAATGGGCGCAGCTCTCGCAGGTGGCTCCCTCGCCGGCGGTGGGGGCGGCGATCAGGGTCTTGTGGGGGGCGAGCTGGTGCATCTTCCAGAAGATCCCCTCGTCGGTCGCCACGATGAACTCCTGGTTGGGCATCTCGACCACTGCCTGGATGAGTCGGGTAGTAGAGCCCACCACGTCGGCTTGATCGACCACCTCGTCGGGCGACTCCGGGTGCACCAGGACGGCGGCCTGGGGATGGAGGCGGCGTACCCGCTCCAGGGCGAAGGACTTGAATTCCTCGTGCACGATGCAGGCGCCGTCCCAGAGGAGCATCTGGGCACCGGTCATGCGCTCCACGTAATGGCCGAGGTGCTTGTCCGGCGCCCACAGGATCTTCTGACCCAGGGTCGCCAGGTACTCCACCACCGGGAGGGCGATGCTCGAGGTGACCACCCAATCCGACCGGGCCTTCACCGCCGCGCTGGTGTTAGCGTAGACCACGACCGTGTGATCCGGATGGGCGTCGCAGAAGGCGGAAAACTCATCCGCCGGACATCCCTCGTCCAGGGAGCAGGTGGCTGCCAGATCGGGCATCAGCACCCGCTTCTCCGGATTGACGATCTTGGCGGTCTCCCCCATGAAGCGCACCCCGCACACCACCAGGGTGCGGGCATCGCTCTCGCTCCCGAAACGGGCCATCTCCAACGAGTCCGCCACGTAGCCGCCGGTCTCCTCCGCCAGGGACTGGAGGTCGCCGTCGGTGTAGTAGTGGGCGACCAGCACGGCATCCTGGGCCTTGAGGAGGGACTTGATGCTTGACCTGAGCGCTTCCTTCTGCGCGTCGGTCAGCGCTGGCCACTGGGGGTGGGGTGGTACCTGGATCGGTCGGTGGCTCGGGACCCGGTCGGATTGGTACTGCGTGCTCATTGGCGATCTCCGCGGGTGGCACCCGGGTTGGCGTCGCGCCTCCCGGTCTTGCACCGCCCTTCACTCCTAAGTCTAGGTCTAGAGGTGGCGCCGGTGGGGTAGCGGGTCAACGACGCCACGGCGGATATGTTGACTCGTCGCGCGTCCCGCTCGGCCGGTGCATGGCCCCCCAGGGGCAAGCGCCCCGGGGACGTGCCGACGGCGCGATCCAGGCTCTCCATCCGCCTTCCCCAAGGTCGGGGTGCTCAGGTCGCCGGCTCGCTGTCCCAGAGCCAGGCCGCGCCGCGCACCCCGCTCGAGTCGCCGTGCAGGGGGGGGAGGATACGGGTGGCCATGCCATCGCAAATGAGCCAGGGGCGGACCAGGCCCGGCAGGTCGTCATACAGGTGGGGGAGATTGGAGAGACCACCGCCCAGCACGATGGCGTCGGGGTCGAGGACATTGATGACGGAGGCCAGGGCCCGTGCCAATCGTCCGACGTGACGCCGCAGGCTGGCCTCGGCGTCCCGATCTCCCGCCTGCGCCGCGGCGAGGATCGCGGGGGGCTCCTGCCGGGTCCCCGTGTGTCGGCAGTGATCCGCGGCCAGACCCGGCCCCGAGACGAAGGTCTCGATACACCCCTGCTTGCCACAGTAACAGTCGGGTCCGGGATACTCATCCGCGGCTGGCCATGGCAGGGGGTTGTGCCCCCATTCGCCGGCAATGGCATTGGGACCGGCGAGTAACCGGCCGTCCACGACCACCCCACCCCCACAGCCGGTTCCGAGGATGACCCCGAAGACGCAGCGGGACCCGCGTCCCGCCCCGTCCGTGGCCTCGGAGAGGGCGAAGCAGTCCGCGTCGTTGGCGATGCGTACGGGCCGGGCGAGGAGCTGGGCGAGGTCCCGGTCGATGGCGCGGCCATTCAGCCAGACCGAGTTGGAGTTGCGCAGGCGTCCGGTGAAGGGCGAGAGTGCCCCGGGCGTGCCGACCCCGACGGAGCCCCGGCGTCCGGTCTCCGATTCGATCGCGGCCACCAGTCCGGTGATCGCCGCCAGGGTGGCGCCGTAGTCGTCCCGGGGCGCGGGAACGCGGCGGCGGGCCATGCAGGTGCCGCGGGGGCCCAAGGCGATGGCCTCGATCTTGGTCCCCCCGAGGTCGACGCCGATGCGCATCCTCCACCCGCGCCCTCAGGAGTCCTCCGGTTTCTCGGTCGGCGTCTCGGCCGGTTTGCCGTTGACCGCATAGGGGCTGGTGAAACGCTGGTTCAGGGTCTGAACATAGTTCTCGCATGCGCTCAGCACCCGGGCCACCTTGCCCCTCGCCCAGGAGCTCCAGCCCGCTGGCGTGCCGGTCAATACGGTGCGCCACGCGCGCGTATTTCGCAGGAAGGCGGCCTCCACATTCCCGGCGAGGTCCTGACCCGCCACGCGCTTGCGCAGCCAGGGCATCACGCTCTTGGCAGCGAGGCGGCGCACGTTGAAGTGCGCGGCGATCAGCAGGATCACGATCAGGATCTCCAGTCCCTCCACGCCCCAGGACACGCCCCGCAGCTGCTCGAGCCACTGGGGCTCGTAGGACAGGCCCTTCCAGTGTCCGGCGTTGATGCTCCAGACGAGGAAGATGGCGACCAGGAGGGTCAGGATGATGCCGTCCGCGATGAGGGTCCGCTTGCGCCATCGCCTGACGGCGGTCTCCAGCAGGGGGACCGTGCGCTCCTGGAGGTCCGTGGCGGTCTTCTGCAGGCTGGCGACGATCCGATAGGCGCGCTCGACCTCGACCCCCTCGATGCGCTGGAAGATCTCGGCGAGGTCCCGGTCCCGCTTCGACTCGAAGCGCCGGCGCTTGGCCTCGTCCTCGATCGTGGTCGCGGCCTCCGGGTTGTAGATGGTGTAGAAGCGCCCCGCGGTCAGGCCGACCTCCCCGAGGGCCCGCAGCCAGGCCGCCACCACGTCCTCCGGGTTGTCCTCCCGCGCCGCGGTGTCCAGCTGGTTGAGGATGAACAGGAACTTTCCGGAGTCGGGGCGATTGATGGTGTCGATCACCAGATGCCGGAGGGTATCCCGCATGGCCCCCGGCTCGGGATGTCGGGCGTCGAAGAACACCAGGACGAGGTCCGAGAGGTCGATCATGTGGTCCGTGACGCGCAGCACCGCATCCCGCTGGGCGTCCGCGTCGAATCCGGGGGAGTCGATCAGGATCTTGCCCTTGAGGCGATCGCTCTTGCAGGTCTTGAGCTGGAGGTAGGCATCGATGCGCTTGCCTTCTCCCGACGCCACGCGCTCGATGTCCTGGGAGACCCGATAGAAGGGAAAACGGGGATCGGAGTCGAGGGAGACCCCGGGGAGGGTGCGCGCCGCCTCATCCGGGCTGTAGACGATGACGGTGAAGCGGTCGTCCACCGCCTGATTTCCGGTACGCTGCAGCTTGTGCCCGAGGAAGTAATTGACGAAGGTGGATTTTCCCGCGGAGAAGGTGCCCAGCACCGAGACCAGGGGCCACCAGGGGATGCGCGTGGCGTAGGACTGGTCGGGCTCGAGCAGCCCCATGGCGTAGGCGACCTTGTCCAACTCCCGGAAGCTCTGAACCGTACTGAGGAGCACCGGGTTCTCTTGCTCCAGGTGCTTCTCCAGGTTTCTGAGGCGCTGGGCGATGATATCCGCAGTGGGCATGGGGGTTTCCTCCTGTGGCTGACGTGCCTTGGGCAATGGGGCTCAGCGGACACCGGGTGGTTGCTCGTCCCCTACGGTCCTGGCAGTGGTCTGCCCCGCCGCCCCGGGGATCGGTGGACTGTCGCTACGCCAGACCCGCCCCGACTGGGAGATCTGGCGCCGCGCTCCTTCCGGCCACCGATCGCCGGCTCAAGGCGCTGCTCAGAGACGACTGACGCGAGCGGGGGGAGCTGGCCCAAAAACGGTGCAAGAAATTGACGCCGGATGGTATACCCATCCCGATTGGGGCGGTAGCCTCGTATGATCCCGGTAGCTGCGCGACCGGGGCCTCCGGCTGCAGAATCGCCCGGAAGACCGGGACAAGTCACCGGTGGTGCGGAAGCCGTTCGGGGGTGGCGCTGTAGCGCACTGTTTTGGCTTGTGTTCTTTCAGCATTGCTTGAACAAGTCGGGGCCAGGCGTGCATACTGGGCAGCGCGGTCGCAGCCGAGAGATAACCATAAGAACGCCCTCAACGACTTCCGCTGCTTCTCGGCGACCCCAGGTTGGAACGTCGCCGTCAGGGGCGTTCGGCGAGGGCCGGTCAGAGCGCCGCGCGCGGCCACTCCCGCGCCACCGACATCCATCGGCTCGATTGGCCCTGGCCTCTATTTCCACCCGACCCTAGCCTTGGTGTGCGATTTGATGGGAAAGAAAACCAGAAGCGCTATTGGAGCCTCCCTGCTCGCTCTCTCGCTCCCGCTGATCGGTCGTGCGCAGGTCGGGCCGGCAGCTCCACCGGGCGACACCTTCGTGGTCCAGCAGACCCAGGGCGCCCCCACGGTCTCGGTGGGCGGAACCGTGATCCCTTACAAGGAGGTGACCCTGGCCGCCCAGCTGCCTGGTCGGGTGAACTACCTCGCCGGCATCGAGGGCGACCGCTTCAAGGAAGGGGATCTCCTGTTGGCCATCGATGACGCCGAGCTGTTGGCCCAGCGCCGGGCCCTGTTGGCCCAGATGGCCAGCGCGGACGCCCAGCTGAGAAACGCGGGGGTCCAGTACAATCGCGAGGTCTGGTCTCCCCAGGCCAGCCAGGCCCCCGGCGGCATGGGGATTCCGAACCTGTTCGATCAGATGTTCACCCGCCCGATGGAGAGCATCGTCGGTGATCGCTCCAAGGGGGCCGAGCGCGGTGCCGATCTGTTTGCCTCGGGGATCCGGATCCAGGAGGCCCAGAACGCCATCCTGCGCCTGCAGGCGGAGCTCCAGGCATTGGACTCCAAGCTGAGGGACGCCCGCAGCATCGCCCCTTTCGCCGGAGTCATCGTCAAGAAGTTCGTGGAGGTGGGCGACACGGTCCAGCCCGGGCAGCCGCTGCTCAGCTATGCCGACGTGGAGTATCTCCAGGTCGAGGTGGATATCCCCGCTCGCCTGCGGCCGGGGCTGCGGGAGGGGATGATGGTGAAGGGTGAGATCGAGCCGAGCAACCATCAGGTCCCCGTGCGAGTGGCCCAGATCTTCCCCATGGCGGACCCCCAGCGGCATACGGTCAAGGTCAAGTTCGATCTGCCCCAGGGCGTCTCCGAGCCCGGCATGTATGCCAAGGTCATGGTGCCCGATTTCAATGCCCCCGCCCGCGCCAATCCGGTCATCCCCGGCTCGGCCATTCGATACAACGGGAGCCTCCCGGGAGTCTATGTGCTCAACGAGCGAGGTGAGGCCCAGCTGCGCCTGATCAGGGTGGGGGAGGAGGTCGCCGGTGGCTTCGTCACGGTGCTCAGCGGGCTGATTTCCGGGGAGCGGATCCTCTCCAATCCGGGGCCCCGGGTCACCGCGGGTTGGTCCCAGGAACCCGGGCCCAGCCGCTGAGTCAAGATGTCTCCACCCGCAGACGTAGCGCCCCTCGGGGAGATTTACGGGGCTGCCCGGGTCCCCTAGGGGGCCGACCTGAGCTGTATACGGATCGCCCATGAGTCAAGACGCCACCTCGCCCGCATCGGGACGGAACGAGCCGCCATTCACCGACGAGAGTCTGGGGATCGCAGGCCGCACCGCCCGCTTTTTCATCCGCTCGCCCCTCTCCCCCCTGTTCTACGTGGCGATGCTGCTCATGGGGCTGTTGGGGCTTGTCCTGACCCCCCGTCAGGAGGACCCCCAGATCTCGGTCCCGATGATCGACATCATGGTGGCCTATCCGGGCGCCTCCGCCCAGCAGGTGGCGAACCTGGCCATCCAGCCCCTGGAGCGGATCATGAGCGAGATCCCGGGGGTGAAGCACGTCTACTCAGCCTCCCAGCGCGGTCAGGGCATCGTTACCGTCGAGTTCGAGGTGGGCGAGCTCATGGGCCCGTCGCTCGTCAAGGTGAACGACAAGATCGCCTCCAACATGGACAAGATCCCCCCGGGGGTCATGCCGCCCCTGGTCAGGAGCAAGGGCATCGACGACGTGCCTATCGTGACCCTGACCCTGTGGTCCAAGGACCTGGACAAAGACGGGATCCCGGACGTGGATGACGGCCAGCTCCGGCTCCTCGCACAGGACGTGCTCCAGGCCCTGAAGCAGGTCAAGGACACGGGCAACGCCTTCATCGTCGGTGGGCGCCGGGAGCAGCTCACCATCGATGTCGTCCCTGAGCGTCTGTCCGGTTACCAGATCAGCCTCGACCAGGTCGCTCAGACCATCCAGACCGCCAACGCCGAGGCCACCGCCGGCGGGGTAGAGTCCAGCGGCACGCGCTTCAGCGTGACCACCGGCTCCTTCCTCACCGGGGTGGAGGACATCAACCGCCTGGTGGTCGGCACCTTCAACAACATCCCCGTCTATGTGCGGGACGTAGCGCGGGTGACCCAGGGGCCCGAGGATGCCAGTCAGCTCGTGGCCTACTACACGGGTCCCGCGGCGGAGGAGGGTGAGGCGGCCGATGGGCGGCCTGCGGTCACCATCGCCGTAGCCAAGAAGGAGCTGACCAACGGGGTCACCGTCGCCAACGCCATCATCCAGCGGATGGAGGAGCTCAAGGGCAGCCGGATACCGGCCAACGTGGAGGTGAGCATCACGCGCAACTACGGCCAGACTGCGGACCAGAAGGTCACCGAGCTGATCCTCAAGCTGATCAAGGCCACCTTCTTCGTCTTCGTGCTGGTGCTGATCGCCTTCCGGGCCCTGCGGCCCGCCATCGTGGTGATGCTGGTCATCCCGGTGGTGCTCTTCATGACGGTCTTCGTGGCCTTCATCTGGGGCATCACCATCGACCGGGTGAGCCTGTTCGCCCTGATCTTCTCCATCGGCATCCTGGTGGACGATGCCATAGTGGTGATCGAGAACATCTACCGGCGCTGGCTGGAGGAAGGCCGCACCGACGACGAGACCGCGGTGGACGCGGTGCGCGAGGTGGGTAATCCCACCATCCTCGCCACCTTCACCGTCATCGCCGCCTTGCTGCCCATGGGCTTCGTCAGTGGCATGATGGGCCCCTACATGGCGCCGATCCCCAAGCTGGGCTCGGTGGCCATGTTCATCTCGCTCTTCGCGGCCTTCGCTTTCACCCCCTATCTTGCCATCTCCAAATGGCTGCGTCCCTCCCTACGCTACCTGGAGGCCGCGGAGAAGCGGGAGCACAAGGAGGCGGAGCATGTCGAGCGTTTCTTCCGTAGCATCCTGACCCCCCTCATCGAGAGCAGGGCCAAGCGCACCATCTTCCGCCTGGTGCTCTGGGGCACCTTCCTCTTCACCTGCGCCTTCTTCTACTTCAACTGGGTGGCGGTGAAGATGCTGCCCCTGGACAACAAGCCCGAGTTTTCGGTGGTCCTGGACATGCCCGAGGGTACGGCGTTGCCGGTCACCGCCAACCTGGCCCACCGGATGGCGGAGAAGCTGCGGACCTTGCCCGAGGTCACCGCCATCCAGCTCTACGCCGGGACGTCCAGGCCCTTCGATTTCAACGGCATGGTCCGTCACTACTACCTGCGCTCTGAGCCCTGGCAGGGGGAGCTGCAGGTGCAGCTCACGGACAAGCACGACCGCCATCGCACCAGCCACGAGATCGCCGTGGACGCCCGGGATCTCCTCAGCAAGCTCACGGAGGGGACGGGGGCGACGATCTCAGTAGTGGAGATGCCCCCGGGTCCGCCGGTGCTCCAGTCCGTGGTGGCGGAGATTCACGGTCCGACGCCGGAACTCCGGCGCCAGTTCGCCCGGGACGTCACGGAGTTTTTCAGCCAGGCCGAGAGCGCTCGCGACGTGGACAACTATCTGCGTGGGGCCTACGACTACTGGCGCTTCGATGTGGACACGGAGAAGGCGGTGCGCCGCGGCATCTCGGTGGACGCCATCAACCGCAACATCTCCATGGCCCTAGGCGGTGCGCCCATCGGCGACATCAAGCAGTCGGCGGGGCAGCAGAGCGGTCACGAGCCCACGCAGATCGTGCTGCAGGTTCCGCTCGCGGAGCGCTCACAGATTGACCGGTTGGGCGATCTGCCGATCCAGTCGAGCCAGGGCTTCACCGTGCCCTTGCGGGAGCTTGGCCAATTCCGCAAGGCCCCCGAGGAAGACATCATCTACCACAAGGACCTGCGCGGCGTGGAGTACGTGGTCGCGGACGTGGGCGGGCACCTGGCGGCGCCCGTCTATGCGATGTTCCAGGTTCAGGATGCGATCGCGGCCACGGATTACACGGCCCCGGATGGGACCAAGCCTGCCGAGGGCGGCGCATTCAAGGACGCCTTTTACTGGTTCGGGCCTCCCCCGGACAGCAGCCGCCTGTCCTGGGAGTGGGCAGGGGAGTGGACCGTCACCTTCGAGACCTTCCGCGACATGGGCGCCGCCTTCATGGTGGCCCTGGTGCTGATCTACATCCTGGTGGTGTGGGAGTTTGGGAACTTTCGCATCCCCCTGGTGATCATGGCCCCCATCCCGCTCACCCTGCTCGGCATCATCCCCGCCCACTTCATCATGTTCCAACTGGGCCTGGGGGGCGAGTTCACCGCGACCTCCATGATCGGCTGGATCGCGCTCGCCGGTATCATCGTGCGCAATTCCATCCTGCTGGTGGACTTCGCGATCCACGAGATCCAGCGCGGCATCCCGGTGGCGGAGGCAATGATCCGGTCCTGCAAGATCCGTACGCGGCCAATCCTGATCACCGCCCTGGCCCTGGTGGCGGGCTCCAGCGTCATCATCACGGACCCGATCTTCCAGGGCATGGCGATCTCGCTCCTGGCCGGGACCCTGGTCTCCACGGTTCTCACCCTGATCGTGATTCCCTTGGGCTGTGTGGCCGCCAGCCGCGACATGTGCGAGGTGGCGGCGGCCTCCTCCGAGAGCCTGCCGGCCTCTGGTCTGCCCTGCCAGATCGAGGAGGAGCAGCGGTCGCCCGCTAAGTCCAAGCGAGAGGGCGGGGGACTGAGCGTCGCGGTGGCCAAGGTCGTCGAGGTGGTGACGCTGATCTTCTACGCCCTCCGCGGTCTGGTCCTATTGCTTGTGGATCTGATCAAGGGCGCCATGAAGCCGAAGCCGTCCCCCCGACCCAAGCCCGGTGGACCTCCTCCGGGGGGCAGGTCATCTCCCCCCGTCCCGTCATCGCCCGCGGGGGGGGGGTCGGGTGCCGTCACCCCGGCAGCGGAAGGATCAGCGTCGTCCGGCGCGGCGGCGGCGGCCCCGAATGATCCCGAGCCAGCGACGGTTTCGGCTTCAACCTCGGCATCTGCGCCCCCGGCGGGGTCACCTCCACCGGTGGCCCGGGAAGTGCCGGTGACACACGGCGTCTCTGCCGAGACCGCACCAACCGCGAGCGAGGGGGCGGTAGACCAATCGATACCTGTGGAGGCTGGTCCGGCGCGGGTCGAGTTACCGCCCCAGCCTATTCAGGTGCCCAGCACCGCTAAACCCGGGGCCTCCGCGCCCGCGTCTGGCGCCGACACAGGGAGTCGACCGCCGGCTGGCGCTCGGAAGACGCGCGCCAAATCGGCTGGTTCTGGCCGCAAGGGCGGAAATGGCAAGCGCGCAACGGCGAGCAAGTCGGAGACCCCAGCCAAGGCCCGGCCCCGGGCGGCCAAGCCGGTTGTGCAAACGGTCCAGAAAAAAGCGCCACGTCGAGGCATTCGATTGAAGATCGATGAGGGTACTGGAGGGGAAGACCGATGATCTCGTGTCCCCATCATGAGCTTTGTGGCGTTGCACCCATGGAAAGGGCAGCCCGGCCATGCACCTAGGCCGCGCCCACTATCCAAGTGCCGCACTGACGGTTTTTCTGCTGCTTGGCGGACACGCAGCGGAATCCAATGAGGATATCTGGGGTGCCGTTGGCCGGCCGCAGTATGACGGGCGCCGCCAACCAGCCGACTACGGTGCGCCCTCTGGAAACCCTTACGATCCCGACCCTCGTTTCGATTGGGCGCCTGCCGCGTTCGCCGACCAGTTTCAGGAGCCTTCCCGGTCCTTCGGCGATCGCCCATTTCCCGGCCGCGACGGCTCGGGCTACGGCGACCACTGGCAGAAACCACCGGCCGCCTGGGATCAGGGTGGATTCCACGGATCCCAGCACCAGGTCTCTCCCGGTGCCTATCCGGACTACGGCGGGGCGCAGCCCTTCAACGGGGGTCCGACCTGGCAGGGGGCGCCCGATTACCGACAGGGCTACGGTGATTATGCCTTTCGGCCGTTGGGGGAATCCGACGGACCGGATGCGGGTCCCGGGCCGACGATGGGATCGGCTGCCGAGTCCCGAGGGGGCCCCCGTTCCAGGGACGCCTATCCAGGCTACCGCTTCCGTGGTGATCCCCCAGGCTATGCGGGGCGTCGGTCATTCGCGCCATACGACATGGGCTACCGGTTTCGTCCCTTGACCGATCAGGACCAGCGTCGTCCAGATCCGGGCGTGGATCGCTGGTCGAGCTATCCGAGAGGGTCCGGTTCCCCCCCATTGCGTAGCGACCCCGTGTTCGAGCCGGAGGCCGCCTACGGATTCGAGCCCAACCCATGGCGGGGCCACTGAGCCTCCGTTCTGGTGATTCCAAGAGTTCGGCAGCTTTCGGAAGCATTGCGTCTTTGCCTTGATTGCGCCACGCCGAGCCAAGGCCCTGGGCGCCGGCTTACACAAAACGACGGAGGATCAGGAATCGATGATTAGGCAGAAGCAAGTTGCGGTCGCGGCGGTTCTTTCCACGGTGCTTGTGGCGGTGGTCCAAGCGGATACCGGGGCGGCCCAATTCTCCGCGGAAATGATTCGCCGCGGCCCAGACGGTCAGGTGACCTCCGGCAAGATGTACGTGGGAGATGGCCGTACCCGAATGGAGATGTCGCAGGACGGCCGCGAGGTGATCAGGATCAGCGATCAGAATCGGCACATGGAGTGGATCTTGTTCCCGGCGGAGCAGAGCTACCTGGAACGGGGCGCCCCCTCGGGGGCCGAGGGGGCGGTGTCACCACCGAAGGAGCCCTCCGCGGAGGCGGATCCCTGCACGGGTATGCCAGGGGTGACCTGTCGTCGCGTCGGGGTCGAGGACGTGAACGGCCGTCCGGCAGTGAAGTGGGAGATGACCGCGAATCAAGGGGGGCAGACCCTCACCGGCTCCCAATGGCTCGACCAGGAGCGGGGGATGCCATTGCGGAGCGTGATGCCAAATGGCCCGACCATGGAGCTCAAGATGCTGGGACAGGAGACGATCGACGGTCGCAAGGTGGAGAAGTGGGAGATGACCATGACGGCCCCGAACCAGCAGCCAACACAGACCTTCCAGTGGTATGACCCGGAGCTCAAGTTGGCGGTGCGGGAGGAGTTCCCCGGGGGTTATGTCAGTGAGCTCAAGAATGTTCGGGTTGGTCCGCAGCCCGACGACCTGTTCACCGTCCCGGCCGGATACAACCGCATGACCATGCCCCAAGGGGGCCAGCAGTCGCCCACGGCCCCTCGATGATTCCGGATCCCTCCGGGCCCCGGAGCGGTGCGGCCCCGGCCCATCCCACGCCGGGTGCCGTCCTCCAAGGAAACGCCGATCTCTTGCGTTTCCCGTCCGGGCCAAGGAGGGCCCGGCATGTTCAGTCACCACAAGTGATTGAAAATGGAGCGATTCGGAACTCGCATTATCGCATCGCGAGCTAATCCAATGCCAGGATGGCATTTGATCAGCATCTCCCTAGGCTAAATTCAGCGTCGGAACGGCAGCATGATCACGGTCGTCGGCAGTTTAAAGGGGGGCTCCGGGAAGAGCACGGTGACCTTCAACCTGGGTGTCTGGCTGGCCATGGCGGACGTCAGCGTCCAGCTGGTGGATCTCGATCCCCAGGCGACCCTGACGGACGTCGTGGATGTGCGTCAGGAGGAAGGATTCGACCCACCACTGCGGGTCCTGGACAAGCGCGCCTTGAATCGGGACCAGCTGCGAGACGCCGATGAGATCCTGATCGACGTGGGTACGGCGGACATGGAGGGAATGCGTCTTGCGCTGTCCCTGTGTGACCGGGTGATCGTGCCGGTGCAGCCCTCCCAGGCGGACATCTGGTCGTCCCAGCGCTATATCCATTTGGTCAATTCCGTTGAGCGGGAGGCGCCCCCCGAGGTCGTAGGATTCATCAACCGGGGTGACACCCACCATGCCGTCAGGGAGACAAACGAGGCGGCCGCCGCCCTGGTCTCCCTGCCCGGCATCCGCTTCATCAAACCGCGGCTGTCCCAGCGCACGGTCTTTCGCCGTTCGTTCAGCGAGGGTCTGGCAGTCTTCGAGCTGGAGTCCAAGGGCAAGGCGGCCCGGGAGTTTCTGGCCCTGGCGGCGGCGCTCTACAGTCATCTCGTGAGCTGAGCGTGGTGCCCCTGAGCCCGGAGCGGTCGAAGCGCGCATGAGGGAGCCCGGTCTCTTCTAGCCCGGCCCCACGGGGTACCCCTTCGGCGAGATCGCCGTGGGTTGTCTGGTCGGGATTTTCTGTTAAGCTCCGGGGTCAACCACTAGGTAAATTTACGCATCCACTGAGTCGCCTCGGCAGCCATCATGACGGAGAACCACCGACCGAGTAGCCCGAACGCCCCCCCGGAAGGGCCCGATCATGGGGGCGCTCAATCCGAGGTGACCGACTCCCAGCTCAACGCCTTCGCCATCGACCGGCTGTCCCAGGCATTCGAAACCAGCGCCAAGCGCTGGGAGCTGATCGTCTATCCCTCGCTCTTCGCCTTCATCATCCTTGCTGCCTACGGCTTTTACCTGGTCTTCAGCCTGGCAAAGGACGTCCACTACCTGGCGATCAGTGTGGATTCCAACATGACGGTGCTGGCGAGCAACATGCAGTCGATCTCCGACAACATGGGACAGATGTCCGTGAATGTACGGACCATGGCGGTGGGGGTCGACTCCATGGCCCGGGACGTGAGCACGCTGGAGCCGATGCTGACCAGCATGGAGACCATCGACAAGGCGCTCCAGCACATGACCCTCACCACCGCGACCATGCGGGACGACATGACCATCATGAATCGGAACATCAGTCGTCCCATGTCGTTCTTTAACTCCTTCATGCCCTGGTGAGCCGTCGCCCAGGGCTCGGGTGACGTGACGTCCCCACCTCTGCTGACGAGGCCCGACCAAGCGGTCAGGCTCATCGTCGCCATCTCCTCTCGCGCCCTGTTCGATCTGAGCGAATCCCACCAGGTCTTCCAGAACGAAGGCGTGGATGCCTACCACGCCTACCAGGTGGCCCACGAGAACGACACCCTGGAGCCCGGCGTGGCCTTTCCCCTGGTGCGCAAGCTGATGAACCTCAATGCGGTTCTGGGGGGGCGCGGCCGGGTGGAGGTGATCCTGCTGTCGCGCAACAGCTCCGACACGGGTCTGCGGGTCCTGACCTCCGCCCATCGGCATGGGCTCGACATCTCCCGTGCCGCCTTCACCGGCGGGGCCAGCCCATAC
>JBAPYD010000441.1:0-5449 GCA_049284555.1 Chromatiaceae bacterium
ACCTGCATGAGCCCCACGGCGCCGGCAGGGGAGACGGCATGGGCGTTGTAGTTGGACTCGGCGGCGACCACCGCCTGAACCAGGGCCCGCTCCACCCCGTACTGCTTGGCGACCTCCGTGATCATCTCCTGCACCTGGCCGCGGCTGGGCCGCTTCCCTGCCGGGGGGCTGGGCAAGGGACTCTTGACCGGCTGATCGGGCTCTGACGCACCCCCGAACGCGGACTCGAGGGGCGTGCCCTTGGCCTTTGGATCGGTGCCGGGGGCGGCCGGGTCTGCCGCATCGACGGCGCCGAGCCCGAGCAGTGGGAGCAGGAGCAACGGCCAGAGGATTCGAAGGGCTGTGGTTCGCGTCATGGATGCACCGAGCCTGCGCGCGTTCTCGAATAGTACCGGTTCCGGGAGGGTCACCCGAGGCAGACCGCCCGGGGGCGAGACTTACCGGGACCCGGGATCTTGGGTGGCGATAAAACGCTAGTCCGGCATCAATTTCAACCCCTAGGTCCCTGTCGGTCCTCAAATCTTCCCGACGAGGGGCTGGATCAGATCGGCCGCCGCCCCGATGCCGCTCGGCTCCACGGGCCGGGACCGCCCGGACGCCAACAGCTCTGCGATCGGCTCCTCCAGACGCCCGGCCAGCAGATCGATCATCGCGATCTCCAGCGCCGGGACCTGCTGACGGATCCAACGGGTCAGGGCCGGCTCCTCGGGCCAGTCCCCCCGGCTCACGTAGAGCACCGGCACCCCATTGCAGGCGGCCTCGGCGAAGCTTCCATAGCCCGGCTTGGCGAGCAGCAGATCGATTGAGCCCAGCAGGTCCAGCACGCTGAGCCCGAGCTCCGTCACGGCCGAGGCGTCCCGGCGGTGCCTGCCGCCCAGGTCCTGGACCAGCCAGTGGACCTGGTCCTGCTCCGGCCAGTCGTGCAGCGGATCGAAGCCCTCGAAGCCGCCGAATTGCATCAGGGCCAGGGGGCGATGCGCCGGAAGGCCGAGGCGGCGCCGGATCTCCGCCCCCCGGTCCGGCCGCCGCACGGCGATGGGCCCCACGTCGACCCCGTTCGTCAGCCACCCCATGGGCATGGAAGGGGCGGGCCGGATGAAGAGATCGGCCGAGTCGTAGACGGCGCCCATGTGCTCCAGGAGCCCACCCGGAACCTGGTGCGACAGGGGGCATTCCCGCAGGATGTCGTACCAGCTCAACGAGCACAGTGCCACTGCTGGAATCCCGAGCCGCCGGGCCGTGTCCAGGGGAAGCCAGGGCACGTCCGCCAGGACCAGATCCGGGGCCAGGTCCCGCAAGAGCCCCAGCTGGTGATCCAGACGCGCCGCGTATTCGGCCTCGAAGGACTCGTAGCGTTCGATGCTCTCGGCCCAGCGGGTCCTGAGAGGCCCGTCCATGAGGAGCCCCACGTCCGCGGCCTCCCGGATCTGGGTGAAGCCGGGGGGCAGTCGGCGCCGCGCGAACTCCGGGTCGATGTCCCCCTGGAGGGTGACCCGCAGGCCGGGGATGCGCCGGCAGAGCTCCTGCACCACCGGGGCGGACTGGGCCAGGTGCCCATACCCATGGGCGGTGACGGCGAGAAGCAGGTGCGGCATGGGATTGCGCTGGGGGATGGCGGAGGATCGGTCGCTCGCGGGCGGGACGGGGCTCCTAGTCTCAGCCCAGGGTGTAGCCCGCGTCGACCTTGAGGATGGTTCCGGTGATGGTGCGCGCCTCCTGCGAGGCAAGGAAGAGCACCGCCCGGGCCACGTCCCCGGGGGTCACGGGCCGATGCTGGAGCACATGGCGACCCTCGATGGTGGAGCGGATCAGGTCCTCGGCGTCCGCGCCCCACATCTCGGAGGGCACCACCCCGGGGGCCACCCCGTTGACCCGGATCCCCAGGGGCCCGAGTCCCCGGGCAAGCCGCAGGGTCAGCATGTCGAGTCCGGCCTTGCTGACCGAGTAGCTCGTGGAGGTGCAGGTGGGAAAAGGGTGTTGGGCGCAGGCGGAGGTGATGTTGATCACACAGGCATCGGCGGCACGGCGCAGCAGCGGCTCGCAGGACCGGATCAGGGCGAAGGGCGCGATGAGGTTGGTCTCCAGGGTGGCGCGCCAGTCCTCGATCGTCTCATCCAGATCGCCGTGGCCCCGGATGACGCCCGCATTGTTGACCAGCACGTCCAGGCGACCCTGCTCCCTGCCGATACGCTCGACCAGGGCCTCGCGGAACGCCGCGTCCGTGACGTCCCCCACCAGGGCCGTCAGGGTCCCCGCCCCACCGCCGAGGTCGCCACGGAGGCGCCGCACGGGCTCGGCGCGTCGACCGAAGGTGTAGACCCGGTCCCCGGCGGCCAGGAACGCGGCCACCAGACCCGCCCCGATCCCCGAGGTGCCCCCGGTGACCAGGACGACCCGGCCGGCGTCGTCCCCGGCCTTCCCGGCGGCCCCTTCCATCGCGTCGCTCACCGTTCCCGCTGGCCCAGGTTGGCGTGGATCAGGGCCCCATTCAGCACCGGGGCGCGGGCGGCGAAGGCCACCGTCTCCGCGATCTCCTCGGGCTCGATCAGCCGGTCGAAGGCGGACATGCCGGCGATCGCCGCCAGGGTGGCCGCGTCGTCCCCCACGAGCCCGCGCAGCTGCTCGGTGTCCGTGAAGCCGGGGCAGATCATGCAGGTGTGGATGCCCCGTCCCGCGAGGTCCTGACAGGTGGCGCGCATCATGCCCGCCAGGGCGTGCTTGGCGATGACATAGCTCGCCACCCCCGGCACCGCCTTCTCCGCCAGGGTGCTGCCGATATAGATCACGCTGGAGCCCGCCGGCATGTGGGGGAGCACCAGCCGGTTGAGGGCATTGGCGGCGACGATGTTGAGCTCCAGGACGGCGCGCAGATGATCGCTCTGCAGGGCGTCGATTCGGTCCCGATGCATGACCGAGGCATTGTGCACCAGACAGACCCGGCTCGCCCGCCCGAGCCAGGGATCGAGCGCGGGTCCGAGATCGTCCACCGCGCCGGGCTCGGCCAGGTCGCACGGGATGTTCTCCACCCCCGCCTCCGGACAGGGCCTGCGGGAGACGTTGACGACCCCATGGCCGTCCACCAGGAAGCGCGTGGCCAGGGCCCGGCCGATGCCGGAGCTGGCACCGGTGACGATCAGCAGGTTCATGGGGACTCCCATTGGGCAAAGGCCCACTGCCCCAGGCCGGAGGAGACACCCAGCTCCACCGCCCTCAGACCCCAGCCCTGGGTCTCGGGCCGGTCGAGGAGGCGTGCGAGGAGCAGGGCCGAGAGCTCCTCGATGGTCACGTTGCGGATGGGCACCGGCAGACAATCCCGTTCCAGGAAGGGAATCCGCTCGGCGCCGAACAGGACCCAGACCAGCCCGTCCGCGCGTTCCAGGTGCAGATAGGGGGAGCGCTCCGGCAGCAGGACCCGCTCGTCGAGCTCGTCGCACAGCCCCTTGAGCACGCGCTTGAGCTCCACATAGTCGAAGGCCATGCCATCGGCCCCGACCTCCGCCGTGACCGAGCAGCGGACCTGGAAGTTGTGTCCGTGGAGGTTCTCCCGCTCCGTCGCCGAGAAGATGGTGAAGTGACCGGCGCTGAAGTTCAGGTACTCCTTGCTGATATCGATGCGGGTCAGGGTGGCTGGCATCACGTGAAAGTCGCTCGGGAGGAAGGACCGATGACCCCGATGTGGGGGCGAGCGCGCAGATCCAAGCAGTAGGGCAGGAGGATATCCTCGGATCCATACCCGACTCAGGACCGGGGTCTTCCCTAGAAGCGCGACGCCCCGGGCCTCAACACCAGGAGCCCCCGGATCTGATCCGCCGGCGGCCCGTTCCAGGGCCAGGGGTGGGTGCGGCCGGCGAGCCAGTCCTCCAGCTGGTCCGTGCGGTAGGGGGAGAGCCGGTGCCCGGACTGGCCGAGGGGCAGGGTCCCGCGGGTCTGGGACCAGTCCCCGGGCACCTGTACCAGGCGCGCGGAGGGGATGAAGAGGGGCCGTTCCGGGGCCAGGGGTGAGGCCTTCATGATCGCCACCGTCGCCGAGCCCCCGGCGACACCGAGGGGACCCACGTCGAAAATGCGTCCCAGGATGGGCACCCGGTGGAAGGCGTGGGGGAAGACGAGAGCGAGCAGCCGGTCGAGGCGCCGGGACGCCGGCTCCGGGAGGCGCGCCTCGAGGTCCGCGTCCGCCGCCCGCAGGGCCCTGGCCCAGATCTCGGCCGGACCCTCCCGCCCGGGGGTCGTGACATCGTCCCAGAATCCCGAGCGGCCGCTGCGAATGACCTCCTGGACCGGGTTGTAGGAGACGATCGCCATCGCCATCAGGGCCTCCAGATCGGACCCCAGCTCGTCGCCGTAGAGGGCGCGATAGAGCGCGGGCTCGATCAGGGCGAACAGGGCCGCGGAGGGGCTCTCCCCCGCCATGGTCGCGTCCCAGTCGAGCAACGACTCCTCGGCGATCGCCCAGGCCTCCGGGTCCAGGGCCCGCAGCTCGGGCTCCAGCCGGCGCAGGGCCCGCTGGGTGAGCCGCGCCTGCAGATCCACGCGGTCCATCTGGATGGCCGCGAGGTCCTCCGGGGTGAATGGACCGCCCTCCGACAGCCGTTGGGCGATGCGGTCTGCCCGATAGGGGGCCATCCAGGAGTGCCCCAGGGTCTCCGCCACGTCCTCGGACACGGTGCGATTATTCGCGGTGATCAGGGCGCCCCCCGGGGGATTCGCGAGACCGGGGTTGGCGGTCTGGTCCCGGTATCCCTGCCAGGCGTAGCCCGCCACCCAGCCCGGCGACGGAAAGGCGCCGGATCCCTTGCCCCGGCGCGGAAGGAGTCCGCTCACCTGCCAGGCGATGCCGCCGTCCTGGTGGGCCAGCATGAGGTTCTGGCTCGCCTGGCGGAAGCCCAGGACGGCGGACCGGGCCTCATCGAGGGTCGCCGCCCGGTTGAGCCGTACCAGGGCCGCGAAGGACCGATCCGGCAGGTCCTCCACCTGCCGCAGGGCCAGGAGGTAGGGCGTCCTGACCGTGGGCAGGAAGAGCGCTTCGTCCGGGGAGCCGACCTCCCCGCTGGGAGACCCCAGGACGTCGTTGAGGATGACCCCGTTGCTGGTGCGGCGCACCGGGAGCTCCACCGGATCGGCCCCCTTCACACCGATGCGCTGGACGCGGGTCTCGATGGCCTCGATGGCCTCGATGGCCCCGTCGGCCCGCAGGACGCCCTGACCGTCCGGGGTGGGACGCTCCACGAAGAGATCCTGGGTATCGGCCATGGCCGTGGTGAAGCCCCAGGCCAGGTCCTGGTTGTGGCCGATCATCACCAGGGGGATCCCGGGAAGGGAGAGACCGGCCACATGGAGGCCGGGGCCGATCAGCTCCAGCTCGTACCAGATCCCGGGCATCGAGGGGGCCAGATGGGGGTCGTTGGCCAGCAGGGCCGAGCCGTCCGCGCCGTGGCGCCCTGTCAGGGCC
>JBAPYD010000442.1:0-1958 GCA_049284555.1 Chromatiaceae bacterium
CGGGAATGGCGTCGCGAACAGAAGCGGGGTCATGAACAGGGCGCCTCCGCCGGGTCGATGGATGTCGGCCTGCTCGTAGATGCGATCGAAGAGTGCTTCCGCGTCGTCCCCATCGGCGACGATCCGGACCAAGCGCACCAGGGACGGCTCGGGCAGTTTGCCCTTCCGCGTGACGGCCTCCCGCAGCACTGAATGTCCGCGACAGTAGACGCTCTCGGCCCGGGTAATGCCCTGCGCGCGCAGCCAGGCGAGCAGCCGCCGCTCGGTGCCGTCGTCCGGCAGGACGCAGGAGATGAGCTTGGCCGGCTGGCCCGGAACCCGCGGGGCTGCTTGGACCGGGCTCATGGCATGTCCCCTTGGCCCGCAAGCGTTGTCAGAACCTCGCGCGGGATATAGGTAGCCATCCGCTCGACCGGTGTGATGTAGGCCATGCCTGCGCCGGGGACATGGAGACCCGCGGCGCGGTAGACCGCCTCGAAGACCACGTCCCGGGAGTCGGTGGCGACCAGGATGCTGACCACATCCTTCTCCGCCTCGATCGCGATCCCGAGCAGCCCGAGCCGTTCCCGCGGGCCGATGCCCCGGGCGTGGTGGACCAGCGCACCGGCCGCCCCCATGGCCCGGGCTGCCTTGATGACCGCATCGCCACCCCCGGCGGTAACGACGCAGGTGATCAGCGCCACGTCGGTCAAATAGGTGATCTTGTCGTCTTTCATACCAGTGCCTGGACCTCTTGCTCGTGATGGGTGGCCGCTTGGCCGCGGGCGGCCCGCTCCTGCCGGCCGGCTTGAAGGCGCGCCCACAGCCCGGTCAGCAGGACGCTGATGATCGGGCCGATGGAGGCCAGGCAGAGGATGCCGAAGCCCTCGACGGCGTGGGTGGCGTTGCCGAGCCCGAGTCCCATCGCGAGCACCAGCGGCACCGTGATGGGCCCGGTGGTGACACCGGCGCTGTCCCAGGCGACGTTGACGAAGGCCTCCGAGGAGACGGCCGTCAGCGCGGCGGCGAGCAGATAGGGCGGGACGACGAGCCAGACCAGGGGCAGGTCGAAGACGAGCTTGGTCACGCCCAGCGCGATACCGCAGGCGACCCCGGCCGAGACCGCCAGGATCAGCGTCCGTTTCTTGAAGAAACCGTTGGTGAGCTGCTCCGCGGTGACGCCCAAGGCATTCAGCGCCGGCTCGGCGATGGTCGCCCCGAATCCGAGAATCAACGCGAACACCAGTGCGATGGTCACGCCGACCGCGTAGCGGTAAAGCGGTGAGCCGTCCGCGCCCGGGATCTCCATGAAGGCAGCCGGGACCAGCGACCCCGCGCTCCCCCCCAGATTGGAGAGCCCATACGTCAAGCCGATGTTGAAGAGACACATGCCGATCACCGTCAGCCCGATCCCGAGCATCATCTCGCGCGGGCGCGGCAGGCTTTCCTTCAGCACCACCTTGAGGATCAGAAGCAGGAACAGCACCAGGGGCAGGATGGCGCGAATCCCCATCACCACCTCCAGACCGGGGCTGCGCTGATACCAGGGGAGGGGGCCCGAATCCGCGCCCGTCGCCGCAGCGGCGGCAACGATCTCGGCAGGGGTGACGGTACCGGCGACGTAAAGGGTCAGCAGCAGGACGCCGATGATCGGAAACAGCGAGGCCAGGGTCACGATGCCGAAGCCGGAGAGACCGGAATCGGCCCGGCCTGCGGCGGCCGCGATGCCGATACCGAGCGCGAGCACCAGCGGCACCGTGACCGGGCCGGTGGTCACCGCGCCGGCATCCCAGGCCAGCCCGAGCACCGTCGCCAGCTCCGGATCGGCCGAGGCGTACAGCGTCAGGCCGAGCACCGGCACCAGGGAGGCGTAGATCAGCGGCTTCAGGCTCCATCCGTACAGGAAGCGCAGCGTGCCCAGCACCGCGGCGAGCCCGACGCTCGCGCCGATCACGAACACCAGGGCCATGGTCCATTCG
>JBAPYD010000443.1:0-1517 GCA_049284555.1 Chromatiaceae bacterium
ACCGCGCCGGGAGCCGAGCCCGCGGGCCCGGGCAAGTCCGGCGGGCCTCAGCCCGAGGTCGCCTCCAAGACTGACTTTGGGTCCGCCTGACCGCGCGTATAGGTCCGGGTGAGCCACAGGGGGGTGCGGGCCTCGTCGACCAGGCGAAAACCGCCCTCGCGGATCCGCCCGTCGATCTCCTCCGGGTCGTGGACGAAGGGCTGATAGCAGCAGCCCATGCCGCGCAGGCCCCAGCGCATCGCCCTGATGGCGGCGCGGGTCAGGGCCCGGTCCCGGGGGATCGTCAGGGCGTAGCACCGCTGCGCCTTGCCCAGGGACCTCTGGACCAGGCCGAGCCAATCGGGGTAGCAGCAGATGACCTTGTCCAGGATGACCACGTCGGCATCGGCGATCTGATCTGCCATCAGGGTGAAGTCACCCTGACGGTACTCGGTCCGCTCCGCCAGGCCCTCCGCCTCCGCACCGGCCCGTGCCGTGTCCAGCATGCCGGCCGACAGGTCGACTCCCGTCGCCCGCTCGGCACCGAGCCGCAGCAGGGCCCGGTGGAGGTAGCCGGGTCCGCAGCCGATCTCCAGCAGGGTCGCGCCCCGAATGCCCGCTTGCCGAATGCCTCCGAGCAGTTGGCGCTGGGTCCGCTCGAAACCGAAGAGCCGGAAGCGCAGCCGGTGCCATGCGGCAAAGCGGGAGAATAATCGCCCCGTGTCTTCGTTGATCGCGGCGCAGCAAGTCATGGACTCCTCCGAGAGATTGGGAAAGCATTCCGCGTAGGTTGGGCTGAGGGACGAAGCCCAACAGGCCCACCTGTAAGGGTTTGATTGTTGGGCCTCCTGCGTCGGCCGAACCTACGGGTAAGCGGTCGATTTTGGGTTCCCGGCGAATACTCGCCGAGTCTCCGCCCAATTCCCGGCGTCCTATGGTTCAGACCCTGCCCGGAATCCTATCTTCAATTTCGACCGCGTCAGCGCACGAAAGATCGGGGGCGACACGGCCGTTTCAGCCGAGGTCGCTTCTGCTTCTTGGCTTCCGTGGTGCGCCCGCCTGCCCTTTGGTGCCAGTGGAGAAGGCATTGGGAGTCGAGTGGACATTCGAGCACGGACACGGAAGACTTGGTCGAGCCGCGAAATCGGACCAATTCCGCAGGGTAGCCACCATGGACCGCGACACCCGCAACCGCTTCAAGGCGCTGCTGCTCGACCTCCCGTTCTGGGCCGAGCAGCGCAAGCGCGCGGCCTTCGTCACCGACATCTTCTACGGCCACGAGATCAAGGGCCGATTCATCGCCGATGGGGACGGAGATGTGGTCGCCGGCGAGCTGTTGGACCTCTGCACCGGCTACGACGCACCCACCGAGCGCGGGGAGGCACCCCTCTGTGCCCTCCTCACCGGCATTCGCGAGCACAACCTCGCCGACGGGGCCCGCGCCGGCTTGGTTGCGGACCTCTCGCGACGGGTGGGCTGCGCATCGGCCAAGCCTGCCTGGCCCCATGATCCCTACCCCGGTCTCATGGCCTTCGACC
>JBAPYD010000444.1:0-2032 GCA_049284555.1 Chromatiaceae bacterium
ACGACGAGTGTTTCGATCATGCCAAGGATCTCCGATTTGCGGAACTTCCGCATTTCAGTATAGATGATGGCAGGCCTATCGCGCTCGTGCCGTCGCTCTAGCCCCAGTGGGAGGCCCGCTTAGCGGGGCGACCAGACCCCCCCAACTCGCTCCAAGGTCGCGGCGCGGAGCGTCCCTCCCACAGACAAAGAGTCCGCTCCCCCTCCGAGACGCCCCTGGGCCAGGTCACCTTGTGGAAGATTCGTTCGTGGCTGGCTGCTTTGTGGGAGGCTCCTTTCGGTGTGGGAGGCGCGCTCCGCGCGGCGACGCCCCCAGCGTCGCGATCTGCCAGTGACCCTGCCCGCCAAGGTAGATCACCAGTGCGGCCTTGCCGGGTGGATTGAGAAAGACCCGTCCCTCGTCGCGTTGGGGCGCGCTCAGCTCTCGACGCGCTCTAGGTCGCGATAGAAGTTCTCGTGCGGGCCAACCATCAGCAGCTTCACGGTCTCTTCGTCCATGACCCGGTAAGCAACCAGGCACAACTGGTTGGCCATGCGGAACTTGTAGACCTGGACGCCAGCGAGATCACCGACCTTGGCCTCGCCAATCCCTGGATCGTTCGCGATGTCCTTCACCGCTTCGTCGAGGTCGGTCTTTTGCTTGCGATGAAGCTTCTTGACCGCACGCGCGAAGGTCGGCGTAACGAGGAGGCGCATCAGTCGAACTGGTACTCTCCGATCGCCTCTTCCTGATCGGCGATCAGGATGTCGCGGATCACCGAGAACGGCAGATCCGGGTTCTCCGCCGCGATCTTACCGATCTGCGACCAGTATTCGATCTGCTTGGGCACCGAGCGATGTTCGACCCGGGCATAGCACTTCGCCTGGTTGACGAGGTCTTCGGACAGCTTGACGTTCACGGCCATGACCAGTCTCCTTTTTGGCGCATGTTATGCCCTGCAGGACCCGAACGGAACCTCGGATCGCCGACCAACGCCACCGCCCGGGCGTCCCAGGCGGCCCGGTTGAGGAGCCTGGGCGACGCGAACCGGAACGGCACCGCCCACTCGGGGGCACCTGTGGGAGGCCCACTCCGCGCGGCGACCCCCCCAGCCTAGGCTGCGGCTGAGGAACGATCCCCAACGTCCCACCCTTGTGGGAGGCCCGCACCGCGGGGCGACCAGCCCCCCAGCCCCACGCAAGGTCGCGGCGCGGAGCGCCCCTCCTACAGGCAAGGAGCATCCCCCTCCGAGACGCCCCTGCGGAACGTCATCTGGTGGGAAGTCACCTTCTGTGATCCTGCTCTGTGGAAGGCTGCCTTGTGGGAGGCCCGCTCCGCGGGGCGACCAACACCGCCCAGATCGAGCCAAGGTCGCGGCGCGGAGCGCCCCCGCTTCATTACGCCGCGCTTTCCCTTTCCAGATCCCACCCGGGGAACACCAGAACGGCCGGATGGCAGCGCAAGGCGCGGGCCAGTACCTTCGCTTCGGGAATCCCCAAGATCACGCGGTCTTCTTCGATCGCTCGCAGCGTGGACGCGGTGATACCAGTCGCCTCGGCCAAGTCATCTTGCGTCATATCCTGCAACTCGCGCAGGATACGCACGGACTCGCCTACGGAGACGTCAATGCGCTTCGGTGCCGGTTGATAGTCACTGTCATCCTTTCCGACGGTAGTCATGTGGCGTTACCCGAATCACTTCGACCAACACGCGATCTGCCTCGATACGGTAGATCACACGATATTGCTTGTTTAGGCGCGACGAGCGGCATCCCTACCATTTCCCTCTAAGCGCTTCGTCATTGAAGCCCCGGATCAGCCGGAGCCCGACGGGTCCCGAGATTCGCACGATATCCTTCCACTTCTCGTAGCGTTTGAGGAGCTCAGCGGGCAGGTCGGCAAGCTCTCTGTCAACGCGCCGGTGCTCCAGAATCTCCCACATCGCCTTCGTCTACATAAGCGTCGCGGGCCTGTCAAGTCGGTGGCCCTGAAAACCCGAGGCGCGAGCTCTCCTACTGCCTGAGCTCGCTATGGAGCCGCACAGCGGGAGATCT
>JBAPYD010000445.1:0-14698 GCA_049284555.1 Chromatiaceae bacterium
GTCACCACCCGCTCGATCAGCCCCCGGGTCTTGGGGATCAGATCGCCCATCTGGGCCAGGGTGCCCACGTTGAAGACGGCCACCCCCACGTGGGCCGGCAGGCCGCCCACCGGGACCTCCTTGCCAAGCAGGCTCTTGACCAGCATCTTCTCGGCGCCCTGGGGATACTTGGTCTCCACCGCCTCGGCGGTGATCGGCAGGTCCCGGGTCGCGGCCTCGGCCAGCCGCTCCCGGATCTTGGAGACGGCGTCGAGCTTGTTGTCCTCCACCCCGATGATGGCCCGTCGGGCGCCGGTCGCCTTGAGCGCCAGCTTGACCCCGCGGATCAGGGCGTCGGTCTGTTCCAGCATGATCCGATGGTCACAGGTGAGATAGGGCTCGCACTCGCAGCCGTTCACGATCACCGTGTCGATGGTCGCCCCCTCCGGGGGCCTCATCTTCACATGACTGGGGAAGGCCGCGCCCCCGAGCCCGACCAGACCCGCGTCCTGCACGGCGGAGACGATCTCCTCCGGGGTCAGACCCTCCAGGTCCCGCTCCTGGTCGTACAGGACCTGCTGGGTCGCCGCCTCGTAGACCCTGAGGAAGATGGCCTGGGTCTTGGGCCCCTCGGCCGTGGGGGCGAGGTCGATGGCCCGGATCACCCCGGTCGCGGGGGCGTGCATGGGCACCGAGACGAAGCCCGCGGCCTTCGCGATGGGCTCCCCGCGAACCACCTCCTGACCCGGACGCACCAGGGGCTCCGCCGGCCGACCCTTGTGCTGCGCGAGCGGGATGATCAGCTCGGGCGCGAAGGCCAGCCGCCGGATCGGCTTATCCGCCGTCAGCTCCTTGTGCTCCACGGGATAGATCCCGTGGTCGAAGGTCCTGCGGCGTCGGAAGATGCTGAACAGGCCCATGACCTACTGATACTTCTGGGCCCGCTTCACCAGCTTGTCGAGCCCCGGCTCGGCGGGGTTCCAGGGCGTTCCCGGATGGATACAGCCCGCCGTACACTTCTCCGCGGCCTTCACGATGTCCTTGTAGGGACCGCCCTTGGGATCGGCGATCTCGACCTTCTTGTCCCCGTTGTACTTGAAGATCTTGGGATTGATCGTGGTGCACTCGTCGCAGGCGGTGCATTCCGGGGTCTCGACCCAGACCGGCTCCCAGTCTCCCGCGGCAGCCCCGGCGGCACTCCCCTCCGCGAGACTGGCGCCAGACCCGTTGCCCCCGCCGCCCTGGCCTGTCAACAGGGCCAGGGCCCCCGTGTCTCCGCCGGCCATGGCCAGCAGGCTGCTGGTGAGCCGCTGGGCCATCTCCGCCTTGGCCTGATTCCGAACCTGCTCCACATCGACCTTGCCCAGCTCGCCGCAGAGCCCCCGAAGCTGGGTCCAGAAGCCCCTGCGCTCCTCGCAGGAGCGCACCAGCTCCTCCGACACCAGGACGCGCATCAGGCGATTCTTGGCGTCGACCCCCCAGATGTAGGGGAAGAGCCCTAGACGGTCGTCCGGTTCCATCTCCAGGAGCTCGGCCAGGGGAACCATGGAGTCGTTCCAGGTCTCGGCGGGCGCCTTGCGGAAGTGCTTGCGGAAGCGTGCCTCGGTCATGGCGAAGTCGGCGAAGGTGAAGGGCACCGACATCTCTGCCTCCTCGCCCTTCTCGTTCGCGTACTTGATGGTCCAGTCGATCCAGTCCTTGTCGAGGTCCGGATTGCCCTCGATGGAGCAGCACTCCTCGAAGGTGTCGCCGGCGTCCGGGTCATAGCGGAACAGCGGGTAGGCCCGGGACTCCACCGCCATGCGGCTGTGGCGATTCGACATGTCGTCGCCGATCCCGTGCTCCGGCTGGCAGGCGGAGTAGATGTTGAAGAGCGCCGGGTGGCGGGCATTGAGCCCGTCGATATAGCCCTCCAGGAGGTGCGTCATGTGGGAGATGGCGCTGGAGAGGACGAAGCTCGTGCGGTGGGCCATGCCGATCAGGGCAATCTCCTTGCGCATCTCGCTCTTGCCCTTCCACACCTTGCCGTAGGGGCTCATGTCCGCCACCTGGCCGATGAACCCCGAGGTGCAGGCCTGGCCGCCCGTGTTCGAGTAGACCTGGGTATCCAGCACCAGGATCTTGACCGGGTGGCCCGAGGCCAGGACCCGGGAGAGGTTCTGGAAGCCGATGTCGTACATGGCCCCATCGCCCCCCACCGCCACCACCGGCGGGCACAGGAGCCACTCGTCGTCGCTGAACTGCTTCCAGTCGAAGTAGGTGAAGAACTCCCGCTGCTCGGCCGCGTTGTACTTGCCCTCCAGCTCCAGGCGGGCCATGCGCAGGGCCTTGAACCCGTCGGCCATCTTGCGCATGTGCCCCTCGAAGACACCCAGCGCGATGGACGGGGAGTCCTGGAACAGGTGGTTGGACCAGGGGAAGGGATAGGGATTGAAGGGCCAGGTGGAGCCCCACACCGAGGAACACCCGGTGCTGTTGATGATGCCCATCTCGGCCCGCGGCTGGGGCTTGGTGTACTGGGCCTTGAGGTGACGCAGCTTGTCCAGCAGCCCGGTCACCCAGCTCAGCCACTCGGGATCCACCGGCTCGCCGGTGCGGGCGGGATCCAGCTCCGCGGACAGATCCGATAGGGTCAGGTCGCCGCTCTTGTGCGACTCGATCACCCGGCCGATCGCGGCCGTGTTGCTGAGGTCCACGGCGGAGGCGAGCTTGAGCCGCGCATGAGTCTCGAGCCGGGCGATCAGATCGTCGATCTCCGCGAGGTGGGCCTTGACCCGGGGCTGCATCAGGGCGGTGACCGTGGCGGTGAAGAGATGGATGACGGTCTTCTCGCCGCAGCCCATGCAGGAGCCGTCGCCCGCCACAACCGACTGGTAGTTGGACTTGTCGAGCAGCAGGGTCTCCAGCGCGCCGACCTTCTCGTTCAAGTCGTCGATGCGCACGAAGCCCGGGTCCGTGTTCGGAAGATCCAGCCAGATGGACCACTTGTCCTGCATCTCCTGGATACTCTCGGAGGTCTGGGGCGCGGCCACCAGGGCCCCGTCGTCGCAGACCTCCACGCATTCCATACAACCCTTGCAGGTATAGGGGTTGACGGTGATGCTGAAGAGCCCACCCGTGCCCTTTTGCTTCTTCTCCCGGTTGGTCCAGTAGGGCTTGGTGATGGCGAACTGGTAGTCCCCCAGGGCCTGCATCATGAGGCCGAATTCCTTCTCCAGGGCGGCCTTCTGGTCGGCCTCGCCCTCGTAGGCGGCAAGGGTCTCCAGCACCGCCTGGTCCATGAGCTGCTTCATGTCGCCGGACTCCCCGGCGGCCTCGATGAGCTCCCGCAGCCGCTTCTCCACGGCACGGGTCTCACGGCGCAGGTGCTGTGTGGGCATGCCCCGCTCCACCCGCTGGATGGCGGCGGCGAAGATGTCCGAGACACTGTTCACCAGCCCCGGGACGGCGCTGTCCGGACAGACGGAGAAGCAGTTCCCGCAGGCCGTGCAGTTCTCCGGCACGTACTTGGGGTACTCGAAGCGGATCTGGGTCATGTCCCGGTAGACGCCGGTGCAGGCCGGCATCAGGGACAGGGCCATGTGGGGGTCCACCAGGTTGTCGCTACCGCGCCCAGTGGCATAGAAGACCCCGGTCTGCTCCCAGAACCGGTGAACGTCGGTAAGGCGTCCGTCCCCCTCCGGGAGCTGCTTGAGCATCACCGGGAGCGCTGGGGGGCGGCGCACCATCGACTGGCCGAGATTCAGCGGCTTGTCCCGGATCTCGGTGATTTCATCGAACCCGCGGCGCACGATGCGCAGGTTGTCCTGCACCACCCGCTCGCCCTTGGCCCCGAACTTGTGGCGGAGTTGCTCCTCGATGGCCTTGAAGAGGCCCGCCTCATCCAGCCCCGCCCGCTCCATGAGCGGTGACGCGGAGAAGAACGCCCCCTGGAAGGCGTTGCCCTGCATGCGGTACTGCAGCTCCGGGTCCGAGGCCTCCTCCCTGGCGATCTTGAACCCGTCCATGAAGAAGCAGCGGATCTCATTGTCCACGATGGTCTTGCGCGCCTGGGGCGGGAAGCTCGCCCAGACCTCGGCCGGGTCCTCCAGATAGGACTGGATGATGAAGACCCCGCCCTTGTCCAGACCGGCCAGGGGATTGGAATGGGTGAAGACGTTGGGGTCCGGGGACATCACCACGTCCACGTAGGTGTACTCGCAGTTGAGCCGGATGGGCTCGGGCGCGGCGGACAGGAAGTACGTGGTGGGCTGGCCCTTTTTCTCCGAGCCGTACTTGGGGTTGGCCCGGATGTCGAAGCCCAGCAGGTCGTAGAGGGTCATGGCCAGGTTCTTGCCGGTGGTCACGGCCCCCCAGCCGCCCACCGAGTGCATCCGAACCGTGATGGCCCCCTTGGGCAACAGATTCGGGTTCTCGCTCCCGCGGATGGCGAGCTCACCGATCCGGGGATAGGCGTCGAGCAGGCGCTGGATGCGGATCTCGTCCTTGGGGTCCGCGGCCTCCCGCACGAAGTCCACGGAGAGATAGAAGAACTTCCGGTGCTGGCCGCCCGGCACCATGTTCTCAATGGCCCCGATGAGGGCCTCCGGCTGCAGGTCCCGGGAGCCCAGGCCGTAGCAGCCCGAGTAGAGCCGCGGCATGTCGGTCTGCTTGTAGACGGGATAGTCGGCATAAGGAAGCGCCTCCCCCTTGGCCGCGGTCCCGTTCTCGAGGCACTTGGTCAGGGCCGCGCGCACCTCCCGCATGATGGGCAGGTCCTCGGCGAGGGGCTGGTCCGTGCGCTCGAGCACCGCCACCCCCTTCTTGCCCAGGAGCATCCGGGCTACCAGCTCCCCCGGGAAGGGGCGCCACATGGTGAGGTTCACCACGCCGACCTTGAGCTTGCGCGTCTCCCGCAGATAGTCGGCCACCGCCTCCGCCTGGGTGATCATGCTGCCCTGGCCCAGGATCACGTACTCCGCATCCTCCAGCCGGTAGCTGCTCGCCCGGTGATAGCGCCTGCCGGTCAGGGCGTAGAACTCGTCCATGCAGCGATCGGTGATCGCCTCGACGTGGTCGAAGAAGTAGGGCCGCTGGCCCGCCACCGACTGCATGTAGGCATCCTGGTTCTGGACCGGACCCGAGAGCACCGGATTGTCCACGTCCCACAGGATGGGGACGCGTCGGCGGGTGTCCCCGTAGACGAGGCGCTGGGCGGGGGTCGGGCACTCGATGATGTCGTCGGGCCGTCCCAGGTACTCGGCGATCAGCGCCCGCTCCGGCACCAGCAAGGGCTCGATCAGGTGGGTGGTGAGGAAGCCGTCCTGCCCCACCGCCGCGGGCGTTAGGGAGAACTCGGCGATCTTGCGGCCGATCAGATTGAGGTCCGCCGCCTCCTGGGCGCTCTTCCCGAAGAGCTGGCAGAAGCCCGTGTCGTCGATGCAGTGGTAGTCGTCATGACCCGCGTGGACATTCAGGGTCGACTTGGTGATGGCTCTGGCCCCGATGTTCAGGACATAGGGCAGACGCTTGCCCACCGCCGCATAGAGCGACTCGTGCATGAAGGCGATGCCCTGGGCCGACGAGAAGTTCGTGGCCCGCAGACCCGACATGGACATGCCGGCGGTGACCGCGGCCGCCGCGTGCTCGGACTCTGGCTCCACGAAGATCAGCGGATGACCGGAGACGTTGATGTGCCCCTTGGCCGTCTCTTCCGCCCAATACTCGCCCATCTGGGTCGAGGGGGTGATCGGATAGGCGCCGGCCGCGTCGGAGGCCTCCCGCTCGCACATGATGACAGCGGAGTTGCCATCCATCGCCATGCGGACGCCGGGGTACTTGAACTGCATCTCGTCTTTCTTTCCGAACATGGGACTACTCGCTTGTTAAGCCTCTGCCGTCCGCCGGTGGCGGCCAACCAAATATCGAGCCAAGAGGTTGCGGCGACCCCCTGTCATCGGGACAGGATCCCTACGCGCCGCGTGGGTCGGGATTCAGCACGACTCCGAGGTCGGATTCGAGCCCGACTGCAACCTTGAGAGCAACCTGGAGGGCCATTTTCGGGCCGGATCCCGACCGCATCGTTGAGCGCAACCCGCTGGCCCCTCGTCGGGCTGAAGCCCGACCTACGCTTATCGAACCCCAATGGTGTAACGGCAATACAATCGTTCGGGCACCAGATCACGACAGGGGTAGCGCCCCCTTGCGAACGACCTTGCGCGCATCGCGACCCTTCACCACGGTGCCGTCCGATTCCAGCCACACGATGGCCCCCGTGGGGCACCGCTCGATGGCAACCTTCGAGGCCAGGGAATTCTTGCCGTACTCGACGGTCGCCAGGTTATCGCGGATCTCGATCAGGCCCTCGGGCGAGTCCTGGGCGCAGCGCCCGCAGGCGGTACAGGCGACGCGGCACAGACGCTCGGCGTCGTCGCCGAATTCCTGGCTCTTGCACGCGACCCAAAGGCGATGGCTGACCGGGTGCAGGCTGAACAGGCCCTTGGGGCAGACGGTGACGCAGTCCCCGCAGGCGGTGCACTTGTCCTCGGTCACCACCGGCAGGCCGTGCTCGTCCATCCGGATGGCGCCGAAGTCGCAGACCTCCATGCAGTCCCCGAGACCGAGGCAGCCCCAGGCGCATCCCCTGCCCCCGCCCGAGACCAGCGCGGCGGCCCGGCAGGTCTGCACCCCCTCGTAGAGTGCCAGGTTCTGGGCCACATTGCTGCCGCCCGCGCAGGCGAGGCGCGCCACGCGGCGCTCCAGGCCCCCGAGGTCCACACCGAGGAAATCCGCGATGACCTGGTTCATCTCGTTCGAGTTGACGGTGCATCGGCCGGGCTCGAGCTCGCCCTGCACCAGCTTCTCGGCGAACTGACGGCAGCCGGCGGTCCCGCAGGCCCCGCAATTGGCCTTCGGCAGGAGATCCTCCACCTCGTCGATCCGCGGGTCCTCGTAGACGTAGAGCTGCCGATTGGCGAGCACCAGCACCGCGGCCAGGGTCAGCCCCAGGGCGGCCATGAAGCCGACGGCGATGAGGATCGTATCCATAGGGGCGCTGATCTGTCCGGGTTGGACCCGAGCGACCCGCCAGCGTCCTCAGGCGGGGGGCCTGGGGGCGGTCACGCTCGACAACTGCAATCGAACCGGAATCGTCAATGTCCGACTTTCACGCCGGGCGAATGGCGCTATTGAACCGCAGGTGGCGGAATTGATCCAGAGGTCAGCGTTGATCTGGCGCACGGGATGGCCGAATTGACTGAAACGGACCGGACCGCCAAGTCTCGGGAGATGGCTGGTAGAATCGCGCCAACTTGCACCACCGGAGCCGCCGCGTGACCCAGGACAATCCCCAGCCCCCCTCCCTGAGCTATCGCGACGCAGGCGTGGACATCGACGCGGGCGAGGCCCTGGTGGAGCGCATCAAGCCCTTGGCCGCAGCCACCTTCCGGCCCGGCGTCGTGACCGGGCTCGGCGGCTTCGGGGCCCTCTTCGAGCTGCCCCTGGGGCGCTACCGGGAGCCGGTCCTGGTCTCTGGGACCGATGGGGTCGGAACCAAGCTCAAGCTCGCCATCCAGCTCCGCCGCCACGACGGGATCGGCATCGACCTGGTGGCCATGTGCGCCAACGACATCCTGGTGAGTGGGGCGGAGCCCCTGTTCTTTCTCGATTACTACGCCAGCGGACGTCTGGACCTGGAGGTCGCCACCGCGGTCATCGGGGGAATCGCCCGGGGCTGTGAGCTCGCGGGCTGTGCACTGACCGGGGGCGAGACCGCCGAGATGCCCGGCATGTACGCCCAGGGCGACTACGACCTCGCGGGCTTCTGCGTCGGCATCGCCGAGAAGTCCGAGCTCATCCTGCCGGGGCGCGTGCGCCCCGGCGACGTGCTCATCGGGCTCGCCTCCTCGGGCCCCCACTCCAACGGCTACTCCCTGATCCGCCGGGTGATCGAGGTGAGCGGGACGGACCTGGACGCGGATCTGGAGGGCGCCTCCCTCGCCGACCGGCTACTCGCGCCCACCCGCATCTATGTACGCTCCGTCCTGCCCCTCACCCGAGCGATCCGGGTCCACGCCCTGGCCCACATCACGGGCGGGGGAATCACCGAGAATCTGCCCCGGGTCCTGCCGGAGGGCGCGCGGGCCCTGGTGGATCTGGGGAGCTGGCGGCGTCCGGCCGTCTTTCGATGGCTCCAGGACCAGGGCGGGATCGCCGAGTCCGAGATGCGGCGCACCTTCAACTGTGGCCTTGGGATGGTGGTCTGCGTGGCACCGGGGGACGAGCAAACCGCACTGACCCTGTTGAAAGACCAGGGGGAGGATGCGTGGGTCCTGGGGGAGATCCAGGCCGCCGAGGGCAAGCCGGAGGTCGTCTATGCCGGGAGCACGGAGCATGGATGACCCCAAGTCCGAGCGCCCGACCCTGCGCGTCCTGGTCCTGATCTCCGGGAGCGGAAGCAACCTCCAGGCCCTGATCGACGCCCAGGCCAATGCCCCCTACCGCATCGTCGCGGTCATCAGCAACGTCGCCGACGCCTTCGGGCTCGAGCGGGCCCGCCGGGCCGGCATCCCGGCCGAGGTCCTGAGCCATCGGACCTTTGGGGATCGTGCCGCCTACGACCAGGCCCTCATGCAGCTTATCGACCGTTACGAGCCGGGGCTGGTGGTCCTGGCCGGCTTCATGCGCATCCTCACCCCCGGCTTCGTGGCCCGCTACGCGGGGCGCATGATGAACATCCACCCCTCCCTGCTGCCCAAGTACCGGGGGCTGCACACCCACCAGCGGGCCCTGGACGGGGGCGAGACCGAGCATGGGGCCAGCGTCCACTTCGTCACCGACAAGCTGGACGGCGGTCCGCTCATCATCCAGGCCCGGGTCCCGGTGCTGCCCGGCAACGACGCCGAGACCCTTGCGGCCCGGGTGCTGACCCGGGAGCACCGAATCTACCCCCTGGCGGTGCGCTGGTTCGCGGAGGGCCGGCTGAGCCTGGGTGAGGACGGGCGACCCCGTCTGGACGGGGCCGTGCTGGAGACCCCGTATCGGTTGGAATCCGAGCCGGAATCTGGCCCGGGGGCCGGCGAGTCAGCCCCGGCGTCCTCCTGACGCCCCACAGCGGCCGGCCGCGGTGCACACCGGCCACGTTAGACCCCTGGGAATAGCCCCGGAGAGCGCCACGCGGCCCGGATGGAGCGATACCAACATCCGGAAAGGCGCTGGATCGCCCTTAGATTCGGCTGGTTACCGCAGACACCTCGATCCCGCTGTAGGTCGGGCTTCAGCCCGACCACGACGTCGCAGGAAAACCGGAAGGTCGCCGCCGGGCTGAAGCCCGACCGACGCGCGTGGCCGTTGCGACACGACCCCTCAGTGCTCGCACTGGTCCAGCTTCTCCCGGGCCCCGGGCAGCACCGAGAGCAGGAAGGTGGAGATCAGCACCACCGGGGCCAGCACGATCATGATGAGGGCCAGCAGCAGCACCACCTGCTGCAGATGGGCCACCGCCGGCACCACGTGCCGGGCGGCCAGGAACAGGAGCACGGCCGCCAGGAAGAAGACGGCGGAGACCATGACCCCGTCGCGCATGGTCCGGCAACCCAGCATCAAGAGCTTATTGGCCATTGGAAACCTCCTCGAGCCTTTGGTGGGACAACGCCCCTACGGCTTCGCCCCCGGGTCCCCGGACTTGGAACCGCCCGTTCCCGACCGGGCCGCGGCGCCGGCAACGACCTTTTGGAACAGGTCCCAGGAGGCCAGAGTCCCGCTCAGATAGGGCTGGAAGAGCTTGAGGGGATCATAGCCCTCCGCCCCCGACGCCATGCGCTCGCGAACGTCGTCCATCAGCTCCCGCTGGAACGCCTCCACATCGGGCAGACCGAAGAGCTTGCGGAGCTCCTCCGGGGTGATGTCCAGGTCCACGGTGATCTTCATGGTCGCTCCGGCTGGCTTTCGCGGATCATGCCCCAACTTTGGTGTATCGAGGGTCGGGACGCAAGCCGCCCGTCATCCGCGGGCCCATCAGTGCCGGCTGGTGCGGGGCACGGGCTCGGATGGCACCGGGTCCTCCACCGCCAGCGCGGGACGCACCCGCCGGCCGATCAGGACGCAGGCCCGCTCGAAGGCCCGCCGGGCCTCCTGGGCGTTCCAGTCCCAGTCCGACGGGTGCGCGGATGCCTCGAACTGCCAGTGCCCGGTGGTCAGGACGGACCCGATGCGCAGCTCGAGGGTCCAGTCGTGCCAGACGGTGTCGGGTTTGCCGTCCTCCACGAACTCCTGCTCGACCAGCCGCACGTAGTTCCCGGCGCTGTCGTCCATGGCGATCAGGTTCGAGAGCACCAGGCTGTCGTCCACGCAGCTCGACCAGCCCGTGTGGACCGCACTCGCCGTGCCCATCAGGGCATGGATGAGGAGGGAGGGGGTGGTACTGAGGCTGAGCTGGGTTTCCCAGTCGGGCTCCTCGGCGGACTGGCTCTCGCTCGGGTCTGACTTCATCGCGCTCCCATGTTGAGGTAGGGTCGGGGTTGGGTGCCCGCAGGGTGCGGACCAGGGTGGCAGTGTAAGGGTCCCTCCCCCGCTGAAACAACGGTCCTGGACCATTCCGAAAGGCACGCGACGGAACGCGATGGCTGCTGGTCCGGGATCAGCCCGGCGCCGGTTCTCCCATCGACGGACCGTCCCAACACAAGCGCAACCAGAGAGAGGAAATCGCCTAGATGCGGGTCGCGATCTTTTCGGACGTCCAGGCCAACCTGCCCGCCATGGAGTCGGCGGTCGCGCACATCGAGGCCTGGAGGCCGGACCTGGTGGTGATGGCCGGGGACCTGGTGAACCGGGGCCCCAAGAGCCTCGACTGCGTCGCCCTCTTCGACGACCTGCGGCGGGACCAGGGCTGGCTGCCGGTCCAGGGCAACCACGAGGCCTGGGTCCTGCGCTGTGGGCGCGAGGAGCCCCGGGATGCCCTGGAGGCCCAGACCCGACGCTTCGCGGACTGGACCCACGAGCAGGTCCGGCCCCGGCTCGATTCACTGCGGGGCTGGCCGGATCATCTGTGCTTTCCAGGTGAGGACGACGATCACTGGGTCCACGTGACCCACGGGACCCTGACCAGCAACCGGGAGGGCATCACCGCCTCGGTCCCGGACGAGAGGCTGCAGGGCAAGGTGCCGACCGACGTGGACCTGTTCGTCACCGCCCATACCCACCGGCCCCTGGAGCGCATCGTCCACGGCACCCAGGTGCTCAATGTCGGCTCTGTGGGCTCCCCCTTCGACGGGGACCCGCGCGGCAGCTACGCACGGCTGGAGTGGCGCGGCGGGCGGTGGCACTGGGAGATCCTGCGCTTCGCGTACGACCGCGACCAGGCGGATCGGGACTTCCGGGAGACCGGATTCATCGACGAGGGGGGGCCGCTCGCCCGGATCCTCTACCACGAGTGGCGGTTGGCGCGTCTGCTGATGCCGAGATGGCGGACGGACTTCGAGCCGGCCGTGCTGGCGGGGGAGCTCGATCTGGAGGCAGGTGTTCGGGACTTTCTCAGAGCGGTCGGCGCGACCTGAAGGCTTGCCGCTCCAGTCTCGGCCCGGGATCCGGGCCGAGATCGTTGGTTAGCTTACCCATGGCGGCACACTAACAGCGGCAGGGTGCGTCGATGTCGCACAGGTCGTCCACCGCCTTGAAGCGCCGCTGCAGGCGGCACAGCCAGGCCGGCGGCCGGATGATGGCCTGAACCACCAGCCCCGAGGCGATCAGGCCGAAGAACACCAGGGCGACCCAGGCACTCTCCATCAGTGCGCCGGCGCCATAGACCAGCATGGACAGGCCCAGGAACAGGGCCGCGCTACCGAAACCAAGGATCAACGGAATCATGGATGTCTCCTCTTTGCTACGAGTACGACTGCTATATTAGTCGTGGCTCATAAATAAGCAAGCAGGTGAGCGGCCCGGAAGGACCCAAACGGGCCCTCGAAGGGAGCGAGGTAACAGTATGACATCTTTGTAATTTTGCCCCGCACCCGCCCACTGGGCGGCGCTGCGGGCGGCGTCATCCGCCCGACGGGGGAGCTGGAAGGACAGCCTTGCGAATTTGCAACAAGTTGTAACGAAGCCGCAGACCAGGACCCCCGCCCTCGGGTGGGCCCCCTGCCACCCGTCCCGTGCCACCCAGCCGCGCAACCGCAATGTCCTCTTCCGGGCGCCGGCAAAGCCGGCAACCAAGTAAAGTTCGACGCATCGGCACCGCTCGCGCGCGTGTCCCAAACCCTCGCCGAGGGCACAATAGGCGGGGCCCGCCCCTGGCCCGACGCCGGCATCGCAACAGCGCATCACCGGGAGATCCCATGGCCGATACCGACAGCCTCCACCGCTTCGTCTTCGAGAACGCGGGCATTCGCGGCAACCTGGTCCACCTGGATGCGAGCTGGCGCGCCGTTCTGGACGCCCACCCCTACCCCCGGGCGGTCCGCGAGCCCCTGGGCGAGGCCCTGACCCTGGTCGCCCTGCTCGCCGCGACCGTCAAGCTCACCGGCTCCCTGATCCTCCAGGCCCAGGGCTCGGGCCCCATCCGCACCCTGGTCGCCCAGGCCACCAGCGCCCGAACGGTGCGGGGCATCGCCCGCTGGGAGGGGGAGGTCCCCGAGGAGGCGGTCCTCGAGGGGCAATTCGGCCCGGGCCGCCTGGTGCTGACCATCGAGCGGGGCAGCCGCGAGCCCTACCAGGGCATTGTCCCCCTGACCGGGGCCAGCCTCGCGGAGGCCGTGGAGCGCTACTTCAACGACTCCGAGCAGCTCCCCACCCGGCTCTGGGTGAGCGCCCGGGGCCAGCGGGCCGCCGGGCTCCTGCTGCAGCGCCTGCCGGTCGAGGGAGCCACGGGTCCGGTCGGGACCGAGGAGTCGGACGACTGGCGCCGCGTCGGTCTGCTCGCCGACACCCTCTCCCGGGACGAGCTGGAGGGGCTCCCCTGCGAGGACCTGCTGCACCGGCTCTTCCACGAGGACCGCATCCGGCTCTTCGAGCCCGAGCCCCTTGCCTTCCGCTGCGGCTGCTCGCGCTCGCGCATCGAGGACATGCTGCGCGCCCTGGGTGAGGCCGAGGCCATGTCGATCGTCGCGGAGCAGGGGGCCATCGAGGTCACCTGCGAGTTCTGCAACCGCAGCTACCGGCTGGATGCGGTGGATGCCAGCCAGCTCTTCGCCGAGACCACCCGGCACGAGCCGCCGACGGCCCGCCAATAGCGAGCCATTCCCCATGAACGGGTTAGGGGCCATCCTTCAACCGCTTCTTGGGCTTGTCCTGATCGTCGCCCTTGCCTGGGCGCTGAGCGAGGACCGCCGGGCGGTACGCCCAAGGCTGATCGTCGGGGGCCTCGGCCTGCAGGTGCTGCTGGCCCTGCTGCTGCTCAAGCTGCCCCCCGCCAAGCAGGCCTTCCTGACCCTCAACGACCTGGTGCTCGCCCTGCAGCGCGCGACCCAGGCGGGCACCGAGCTGGTCTTCGGCTTCCTCGGGGGCGGCGCGGCCCCCTTCGAGACCGTCTACCCCGAGAACAGCTTCGTGCTCGCCTTCCGGGCCCTGCCCCTGCTGCTGGTGATCAGCGCCCTGTCCGCCCTGCTTTTCTACTGGCGCGTCCTGCCCGTCGTCGTACGGGGCTTCGCCTGGCTGCTCCGCCGCACCCTCGGGACCGGCGGGCCCCTCGGACTCTCCGCCGCCGCCAACGTCTTCGTCGGCATGACGGAGGCCCCCCTGCTCATCCGGCCCTACCTGGCCGGACTCTCCCGAAGCGCGCTCTTCGGGGTGATGACCTGCGGCATGGCGACGGTGGCCGGCACCGTCATGGTGCTCTACGCCAGCATCCTGGGGACGGCCATTCCCGACGCCCTGGGCCACATCCTCACCGCCTCCCTCATCAGCGCCCCCGCCGCCCTCATGATCGCGGGCATCCTGGTCCCGGAGACCGGGGACCTCGACGCCGACCCCGCCCCCATCGCCAGCGAGGCCCACGGGGCCATGGACGCCATCACCCGCGGCACCCTGGACGCCATCCCCCTGTGGCTCAACATCCTCGCCATGCTGGTGGTGATGGTGGCGCTGGTGGAGATCGCCAACCAGATCCTGGGGCTCCTGCCCGCGGTGGCCGGAGAGGCCCTCACCGCCCAACGCATCCTCGGCTGGATCATGGCCCCATTGGTGTGGCTCATCGGCATCCCCTGGTCCGAGGCCGCCGCCGCCGGCGCCCTGATGGGCATCAAGACGGTGCTCAACGAGCTGGTCGCCTATCTCGGGCTCGCCAAGCTGCCCCCCGGCACCCTGAGCGAGCGCAGCGAGATCATCATGACCTACGCCCTCTGCGGCTTCGCCAACTTCGGCAGCCTCGGGATCATGATCGGCGGACTCGGCGCCATGGCCCCGGAGCGGCGCCCGGAGATCGTCGCCCTCGGCATGAAGTCCATCCTGGCCGGGACCCTGGCGACCCTGATGACCGGAGCGGTGGTGGGGTTGCTGATCTGAGGGGCTGTGAATCCATCGCCAACCCTATCCGTGTAGCCTGGATGAAGCTCAGAGACCTGGAAAAAATGGGGTGTAGATCGGGCTGAGGAACGAAGCCCGACAATGACGTCGCGGCAACCGCTTCGGGATTCATGCCGGTGCGCCACCGCGGGTTCCTGGCCAACCGCTGCCGCGCGCGCCGCCTGGCGCAGATCCGCACGGCGCTGGCGGCACCGCCACCTGAGCAGATGCCCAGGAGCAAGGC
>JBAPYD010000446.1:0-4012 GCA_049284555.1 Chromatiaceae bacterium
TGCCGTCGAGACCGCTAACGAACACCCGCAGTACAGGCACTTCCGTTCCGTCATCTAGGGTTCTGATCCGGACGAACGCCTGGGTCACAACCGGCTGATCCGCATCGACGTTGTCGTCGATCGGGCACACCCCGTCTTCTGCCGCCGGGATGGCGACACGACGGGCCATGATGTCGGCGGGGCCACCCTGGTTGATGATGCCTTCCTTGAACAGCGGCATGGCCATGATCACCTCACCGGTGTCATTGGTCTCCGCCGCGGCCACCGCCTTACCCAGGGACTGGGACATCAGCGCCGCACGACGCGCGATCTCGGTGTTGAAGATCGAGAAGTTCAGATCGCCGAAATCCCACATGTCGGCCGTGGACACGGGCGGATAGAAGGTACCGGTGATCCAGTTCACCTCGGGGGCGTTGTACATGTTCTGCTGCGCCACCAGGCTCTTCAGCATGCTGAAGTCCACGTCCGCCGCCGCCGTGCCGTCGACCAAGGAGGTCTGCGGGGTGCCCAGGGCAAAGCTGATGTAGAACTGGTTCTTGCCGACGTCGGCCTCGATGCAGTTGTCGTCCAGGCTGACGTCAGGGTCACCGCAGGGGGCGCCGGTGCTGTCGAGATTGCCGTCCCAGGCGAGATCGTTCACGAAGCCGAAGCGGCCGAGGCCCTTGTCCTCCTCGTGGATGATGATGACCCAGGCGTCGTCGGTGATGCCGTCGCCATCGGTATCGCGGGGCTGCAGGTTCAGACGCGGGCGGCTGGCCGCGGTGTTGGCCACGTTGGGCAGGTCGCCGGCATCCAGGGTTTCGCTCTCGTTGGCATCGACCACGCAGATGGGCTGCAGGTTACCCTGGGGACCCAGTGGGATCTCAATGGTGCCGACGCACTGATCGACGAGGCCATAGAGACCTGCGACACCGTCGTTACAGTAGGTTTCCTCGGTGCCCGTGACGGGGATCTGGCAGCGCGCGTTGTTGGTCAGACGCGCGGGGACCATCATCGGGACGTAGGGCTTCGGGCGGCCGGTGTTGAGGGCGTTGTCGGCCAGCGGCAGCGGGTCAGCGCTGGTCTCGAGGCTCTCCGGATCGACGATGTCGAGGTCCTCCCACTCGACGAAGGAGTACCAGATGTCGGTCTGGCTGTTGGTGGTGGCGCCGGCCCAGCCGGTACCCGGGCCCTCGCCCTCGCCGGGACGCAGTCCCTCGGGGTCTTCCTGCCAGGTGACGCCGCAGCCGCCGCCGGCGACACAGGCCACCTCGATACGGTTGACGTCACGCCGACCGGAGGTCAGACGCTCGGCCTGGAACCAGACCATTTCCGTACCGGCATCAGGATTCGTAGCATCGACCGGGCGCAGGACGCCGCGGGCGGACCACAGGCAGTTGAAGGGCACCTCGCCCACGCCGTCGTACTCGCCGGGGAACGCCTCCTGCTCGCGATAGTCGACGGAGACCTGGCTGCCGGCGACGCCGAACAGGTCGGTCAGGTAGAGGTCGACCGTGTTGTCGATGCCCAGATAGTCGGCAAGGATCTCGGCGTCACTGATGTTGCCGCCGGTGTAGCCGGGGAAGCCGGCGGAGCAGTAGCGGCTCTGCCACGCCACCAGCACGCGGTTGCCCGCGGTGGAGTGGAAGATGTTGGTCACGTCACCGGGGTACGAGTCGAGCAGGGTGCACTCGCCGTTGCCGCCGGTGCCGTCATCGCAGTTCTCGGGGGCGTCCGCGACGTCGACCGCCTCGCTCTCGGCGTTGCCGACCACGGCCACGACGCTGCAGGGGACGTCTTCGTCGGTCGCGATCTCGACCTCGCACTCGAACTCGCCATCGCGGTCGGAGCGGGTGGTGCAGACCTCTTCGCCGGTGGCGGCGTTGACGATCGAGACCTCGACGCGGCCGCGACGACCGGTCTCGCCCTCGACCTCGAGCTCACCGTCCTCGGCGTCCCACTCGGCCTCTTCGATCTCGGGACTGGCGCTGTTGCCCTGGCCGCCGCCGCCGCCCTGGCCACCGCCGCCGGCCTGCTGCACCAGCTGAACCGGCGATTGCTGCACGGCAACGGTCTCAGGCGCAGGCGCCGTGTGGTGGCAGTCGGGATCGGAGGGATCCGGGACCAGGAAGTCCGTCGTCAGGGGGAAGACGTTGAGCTCCCCGGAGTTGGAGAGGTTGGTCGTCTTCCAGGTCAGGCCATCGTCCAGGCTCACGGCGCCGAAGGCGTCGCGCCGGCCGTGGCCTGGGAAGCCGGACTGGGAGAAGTCGTCGAAGCCGATGACCGGGCCGTAGACGTAGACGCTGATGAGCGGCTTCGCCGATAGGACCGGTTGGCTGTAGACGCTGTCCGTCGCCGGTGGTGTACCGTCAATGGTGTTGTAGATGAGCTCCACCAGGTCACCGTTGGCCGCCTGGGCCGGAACACGGAAACCCATCATAGTGATGAACGCGTGCTCACCTTCGGGCTCAGGATCCACGGTGAGGCCCGGCGGGCTCGAGATCTGCCTGCGAGTTATTTCGCCGTCATCGGCAAACGCCGTCGCGGCAGAGCCCGCGATCAGTGTCGTCGATATGGCGCAAACCAACGCTTTATATCGCACGTTAGGATTCCTCCTAAGTTGATTGAATCTGGTTCGGCGACCCATGCCGGGCCGCCCCAACCACGCTCGGACATCCATGTCAGTTCCGTTTCCCGCGGCTTCCCTTGTCCTCCTCTCCTAGCTCCTCCACATCCCGTGGGGTGACGGACACCCACCCGGCACATGAATCCTCAGCCCCCGGGCACCCCGGGGGCGGCCGGCGCGCTCAGTGCGGCGCGTCCGGTCGATATTCGTAGATGTGAGGCGCGACCCGCCTCAGGGTCCGGGTGCGCCGCAGCCCGTTCAGCGCGCGGCTGACCGACTCCCGGGTGATGCCCAGCATCGACGCCACCTCGGAGGTGGTGGGCAGCTGCACCAGGGAGCTGGCTCCCCCCTCCTCCATCTCCGCCAGGATGGCCACGAGCCGCTCGATCCGCTCCGCGGCCACCCCCTGGCTGAGCTCCGAGAGCCAACGATCGGCGCTCTCGAGCTGCTGCTGCCATTGGTCCAGCACGCTGTGGGCGAGCCCCGCGTCGTGGCGTTGAAGCTCCCCCAAGACCTCCAGGGGAATCCGGCAGAGCTCCGTGGGGCGCATCGCCACCGCGGTGTGCCGGTAACGCCCGTCGAAGTAGGCCTCCAGACCCACGGCCGCCCCCGAGCCCAGGAGGCGCACGATGCGCTCACCCGACGGACCCTGCTTGAGCAGCTTGATGAGGCCGCGCCCCACGGTGTAAACGGCGGTGGCGGGCTCGCTTTCCCGGTAGACGGCGACGCCGACGGGGATGACGGCGCTGCCGATGGCGCTCTGGAGGTGCTCGAGACGCGACTCGTGCAGGGCGGAGAACAGGGCCTGCTGACGCAGATCGCAGTGGGTGCAGTCCGGGCCGCTCTCCCAGCGGATCTCGTGCGGGTCGTCGACGTCGGGTCGGGCCCGTCGGTCGGTCGACGCGTCGCTGTGGTGACTGGCCTGCAGCCCAACTTTTCCCCCGAAGTCGCGCTCGGGCATGGCTCTCCTCTCTAGTTCAGGCGTCGAATGGTTCCCGCTGAGAGGCGGCAGCGATCCGACGACGGAGGCGAACCTTAACCTAGTTTTGTGACCAAATGCACACCTTCGCGTAAAAAGATTGACGTTCGGCAATATTTGACGTGCGTCATGACGTGTGCCCTCGGGGGGCTGGGCCCCGAAAAGGGACCTGGAAGGACGCGGTTACGATCCGCGCGCAAGCAGACAACAGATGGGTTTATAAGGATTTTTTAAGCGCACCCCTCCGCCGGTGATGACGCGAAGGGCACGGGCGGTTGGGGTTTCGGACGCGGTCGCCTGGGGATGGAAAATTGTGCGGGTTCCGTGAGGTGCGTCACCTTTGGCGATTCGGTGGCCCCACGGCCGGCGCACTCAGCGCGGCGCGTCCGGTCGATATTCGTCGATGTGAGGCGCGACCCGCCTCAGGG
>JBAPYD010000447.1:0-3231 GCA_049284555.1 Chromatiaceae bacterium
GTAGGTCGGCACTACACGCGCTTTTCGCCCGTTTTCCGCTGTCCGGAGACGCACAATCAGCGGGTTACGTGACCTGCTGGCCGCAACATTGGGCCGATTGCAGGTCGAGTTGCGGAAGTCGGGCTAGGGAGGCTACCGGGCTGCGCTCGCGACGGACTTGACGCGGCGTCGCCGCTATCCGCGATTTCGCTAGGACAGGGACTCGTCGAGACCCATGAGCCCTTCCTCCGCCGGGCCAGTCCTCCGCGCGGGGAGCCGCGGACCCCGCCGACCGGTCCTGGCCTCCGCGATACGCTGGAGGTACCGCGGCTCCATCAGCTCCACGAAGCGACGCGCCTGGGGGGACAGCTGCTTGTTCCTGCGCATCACCAGCCCGTAGCTGCGTCGCGGGAAGTAGCGGTTAAGGGGAATGCTGGCCAGCCGCTCGGTCCCCGTCAGGCAGATGCTGGTCACGATCGACACGCCCAGGTTCTTCTCGACACAGCGCTTGATGATCTCCCAGCCGCCCGCCTCCAGCACCACGTCGTACTCGAGCCCCTGCTGACGGAACACCAGGTCGACGATATGCCAGGTGCTGAGGTGGCGTGGTGGGAGGATCAGACCGCAGTGGCTGACCTCCTCCAGGGTGACCTCCGTGCGCCCTGCCAGGGGGTGATCCAGGGCGGTGATCAGCATGGGGTCGTAGGTGAAGACCGGCAGATAGACGATGTCGCGGGGGATGTCGATCATCGAGCCGACGGCGAAGTCCACCTCCCCGGCGCGAAGCATCGCCAGGCCGTCCCGACCCGTGACGTTGTGCAGGTGCAGGTCGATCTGGGGGAATCGTTCGGTGAATGCCTTCACCAGGTCCAGGAGTAGGTACAGGATGGTCGACTCCCCGGCGGCGATATCCAGAGAGCCCTGCACGACCTCGTCCACCCGCTCGAGGAAGGCCGCCGGCAGATTGTCGACCCCCTCGATCAGGGGCATCGCCAGCTCGAAGAAACAGCGCCCGGCCTCGGTCAGTTGGATCCGCGGGCCGCGCCGCTCGAAGAGGGTCTGGCCCAGGTCGGCCTCCAGCCCCTTGATGAGCTGGGACACGGAGGGCTGGCTGACGCACAGCGTGTCCGCGGCCCTGGACATGTTTCCCGCCCGGGCCGCCTCGCAGAAGGCGCGCAGCTGACGCAGGCGGTTGGGCGGGCAGGGCTTCGGCTTGGCGGACCTCATGGCTGAGACACTATTACGAACACTGATGATAAGTATTAGCTTTAGAGCCTAGTACAGTCTTGGCGGCCACTCTACCTTGCCGAGAAAAGGCAACTTCGCCTCGGTTCTCCCGGGGCGACAGTCAGAACCGGAGGTTGGAGTGGCAGCAAATCTCGCCGAGGCGCCCATCGAGGTGCTCCGGATCACCGATTCCGTTCCGGGATACGAGCACATCCTCACCGATGCGGCCTGCGCCTTCCTGGTCGGGCTGCACGAGCGCTTCAGCGCCCGGGTCGGCGAGCTGCTCGCCCGTCGGGCGGCGCGACAGGAGGCCTTCGACTCGGGAGCCCTGCCGGACTTCCTGCCCGAGACGCGGCACGTACGGGAGGGCGACTGGCGGGTGGGGCCCATCCCGGGAGACCTGCTCGACCGCCGGGTCGAGATCACCGGTCCCGTCGATCGAAAGATGATCATCAATGCCCTGAACAGCGGGGCGAAGGTCTTCATGGCGGACTTCGAGGACGCCCACTCACCCACCTGGGCCGGCACGCTGGACGGCCAGCGCAACCTCCATGACGCGGTGCGCCGAGCCATCTCCTTCGAGTCGGGCGAGGGCCGGCGCTATGTCCTCGCCGAGCACCCCGCGACCCTGATCGTGCGCCCGCGCGGCTGGCACCTCCAGGAGAAGCACTTCCTCGTACGGGATGAGCCCATACCGGGCGCACTGTTCGACTTCGGGCTCTTCTGCTTCCACAACGCCCGGAAGCTGCTCGACCAGGGCAGCGGGCCCTACTTCTATCTCCCCAAGATGGAGAGCCATCTCGAGGCCCGACTGTGGGGCGAGGTCTTCGCCCACGCCCAGGCGGCCCTGGACCTCCCCCAAAGCAGCATCAAGGCCACGGTCCTGATCGAGACCCTCCCGGCCGCGTTCGAGATGCACGAGATCCTCTACGAGCTTCGCGAGCACGTGGTCGGGCTCAATTGCGGCCGCTGGGATTACATCTTCAGCTTCATCAAGTGCCTCCATTCCCGGCCCGGCCTCGTCCTGCCGGACCGGGACCAGGTCACCATGACGCGGCACTTCCTGCGCAGCTACTCGCGGCTGCTGATCCGTACCTGCCACCGTCGCGGGGCCTTCGCCATGGGCGGGATGGCGGCCCAGATCCCGGTGCGGGACGACCCCGAGGCCAACGCCCAGGCCTTCGCCAAGGTCCGCCTGGACAAGGAGCGGGAGGCCGGGGACGGGCACGACGGGACCTGGGTCGCCCACCCCGGGCTGGTGCCGGTGGCCATGGAGGTCTTCGACCGGCTGATGCCGGAAGCAAACCAGCTGCACCGCCAGCCCGAGGGGCCTGAGGTCACCGCGGCCGACCTGCTCCAGGTCCCGGACGGGACCATCACCGAGGGCGGTGTGCGGCACAACATCGAGGCGGCCCTGCGCTACATGGCCGCCTGGCTCGGCGGGCGGGGCGCGGTCCCCATCCACAACCTGATGGAGGATGTCGCGACCGCGGAGATCGCCCGGGCCCAGCTCTGGCAATGGATCCGCAGCCCTGCCGGTCGGTTAGACGACGGCCGAGACATCAATCTGGACCTCTTCCATCGGCTGCTCCGCGAGGAGCTGGATCGGGCGAGGACGCACGCCCCGCAGACCGGTTGGGAACGGCTGGAGCGGTCGTCGGGGCTCCTGACGCGGATCATCGAGAGCGACCGCTTCGAGCCCTTTCTGACCCTGCCGGCCTATCGGGAGCTCCACTGAGCCCTCGATACCCGCGGGGAGATGCTGATCAAGAGCCATCCTGCCTTCGATCAGCTCGCGATTCGAAGATGCGATTTCCGAATCGCTCCATGTTCAGTCACGTGAGGCGACTGAACCTGCCGGGCCATCCTTGGCCCTGACGGGAAACACAAGAGATCAGCGCTTCCATTGATGACCACCATTGAGGCCAAGATGACGATGACATTGACCAGACAAGAGCAGATCGACGCGCTGGAGCGGGACTGGGCCCGCAACCCGCGCTGGAGGGGCGTGACCCGGACCTACGG
>JBAPYD010000448.1:0-3072 GCA_049284555.1 Chromatiaceae bacterium
GGTGTTGGTCCGGGGAACGGACGAGGCCCTGGGGTCCGCCCAGGGGCGCATCGATGAGTTGCTCCCGGCGGGGGAGCCCCTGGCGCGGACGGCTTGATCCGAGCAACGGGCGTCCGGTGACCCGAAAAAAGGCCGCCCGAAGGCGGCCTCATCCGATCGTCCGGCTCTCTGTCGGCCCCACGACCGGTCCTGGTCGAGGGGCCGTCGAGCCGCGGGGTTGCCCCCCGGTCGGCTACGCTAGCGCCAGCGCGGACCCGGTCCCGGACCCGGGATGGCGGCGGTCACCGTAACGGGCTGGGAGTCGGCGCCGGTCAGGCCACCGTCGTCCCTGACCGTCAGGGTCACCGTATAGGTGCCGCCCGCGGCGTAGGTGTGGTTCGCGGTGACGCCGGTTGCCGTGCCACCGTCGCCGAAGGTCCAGGCGTAGCTGACGATGGTGCCGTCATCCGTGGATCCGCTGCCGTCGAAGCTGCAGGTTAGGTTCGTGCAGTTGATCGTGAAGCTCGCCGTTGGCGCCTGGTTCTCCGGCGCCGTGACGGTGACCGCCTGGGTCATCGTCCCAGTGGCACCAGCGTCATCGGTAACCGTCAGCGTCACGTTGTAGGTGCCGCCCAAGGCGTAGGTGTGGTTCGCGGTCATGCCGGTCGCCGTGCCGCCGTCGCCGAAGGCCCAGGCGTAGCTGACGATGGTGCCGTCGTCGGTGGAGCCACTGCCGTCGAAGCTGCAGACGAGGTCCGTGCAGAGGAAGGTGAAGCTCGCCGACGGTGACTGGTTGCCCGCGGACACCGAGACCTGCTGCGCGATGCTGTCCGTGGCGCCTTGGTCGTCGGTCACGGTCAGGGTGACCGTGTAGATGCCGTCCGCGGCGTAGCCGTGGCTCGCGGTCACGCCGGTTGCCGTACCGCCGTCGCCGAAGGTCCAGGCGTAGCTGACGATGGTCCCGTCATCCGTGGATCCGCCGGCGTCGAAGTCGCAGGTAAGGTCGGTGCAGGCGACCGTGAAACTGGCCACCGGTGGCTGGTCGACCGGCGCGCCGGTCTCGACGACCGCGGAGGCGGAGGCCATGATCTCGACGCGTACGTCGGAGGCCTCGTAGAGCCGCTGGAAGTCGGCGACCTCGGGCACCTGGGCCACCGCCTGGATCAGATCGAGGTAGTAGCCATAGGCCATGGTCTGGTAGTTCAGGTCCGCGGAAACGGTGACGCTGCTGGTCGCGGCATCGAGGGGGATGCGGTAGGTCACGAGGTCGCTGCCGGCGACGAAGTCCGGGTCCAGCTCGGCCTCGCCGACGATGGCGATGTCATTCCAGTTGCCGACGACCGGATCGATCCGGGGGTCCCGGGGGAACCCGCGCGGCAGGAGGCGGTTGTCCTTGCTGTAGCGTGCGGCGTTGAGCAGCGTGTAGGTCTGGTTGCCGCTGATGTCCTCCATGATGGCCTCGTAGACCTGGACCTGGTCGGGGCTGGTGATCTCCTCGTGGTGCGGCTCGAAGGCGGGACCGGCGTCGGTATCCGCGTCCACACCGATGACCGCGCCGGTGGGCTTGCCGTTGGCGTCGGTCGCCAGCCGGCCCGACTCGAACAGCAGGAAGCCGTCCTGGTCCGCCGCGGCGAGATGGATGTAGGCGCGCCGGGACGGGTAGCTGGTCGGCACCTTGTGGCCGGAGTTGTTGTCGACGCGAACGCGCACCACCAGCTCGCGCTGGCCGGGCGCGGGCTCATCGACGAAAGTCTCCTCGATGGCCACGCCGGCCGCGCTCTGCAGCGTGGCCCGGGTGGCGTCGATGGCGGCCAGGAAATCGCCATTGCCGACATCGAGCTCGGCGCGGTTCTTGTCGAGGATGTCGAGGATCAGCGTATTGCCGCCGTAGAAGCCGTGTATCGCGAAGTTGTCGCGTGTGCCGAGCATGCGCGGACGGTTGGAGATCTTGACTGGACCCTCAGCGCGGGCCATGTGGCACTGCTGGCAGCTGCTCGCCTCGGCACCGCCGTCGGCGAAGTCGCTGTTCTCCCACTCCGAGTAGACCATCTGCTCCGGGAACTTGTCCGCGGTGAGCTCGCCCGCCGGGTTCAGAATCGGGGTCTTGAGGTTGTGACAGGTTCCGCAGAGCGTCGAGTCGGAGACGTGCGCCGAGTATTGCGGGGTGAAGACCGAATTCATCTGCATCGGGTTGATGCGGGGGTTCGTGTAGGGGCCATAGGCGGGGCGATCGAAGCCCAGCAGGTCCTGGATGACGTAGTGGCCGGATTCGCCCGCGTCGGTGCCCAGCTCGGGGACGTCGGCGATCTGGTGGCAGAGGGTGCAGCTCACCCCGTCCATGGCCGCGTCGTGAATCGGGATGTTGTCCGGGTCCTCGAAGCCGCCCACACCGAAGTACTGGGGCGCGATACCGTCGAATACCGACTGCTGGTTCGCCATTGGCGCGTGGCAGCGGGTGCACTTGTCGTTTAGCACCGCGTCGTGCTGCGGGTTACGCAGGATTTCGGTGGCGAACTTGGCCTTCCACAGCGGATCGCGGGCGGCGTTGCCCATGATGGTGGCCGACCAGCTGGTCTCGATGGAGACGTCGTTGCCGGCCGCGTCGACCAGGCCGTTGTGGCACAGCGCGCAGTTTCCAGAGCCCGAGAAGTGGGTCGTGTCGAAGAACGGGTTGGCGGCCTGGGCGGTCGCGACCGCGCATAAGCCGAGGGCGAGGATGCCCAGCGTCAGGTTTCGAAAGTGGCCCGTATTTGAAGATCCCTCCCGGGCGACGGTGGGCAAGATACTGCGAGAAGGCGAAAAGGGGCTGGCGGTGGGGCTCCCGGGCCCATCTTCCGGGGTGCGTCGTGTCAAGAGCATGGAGAAAATCCTCGTCAGGGTGGTGAGAATAAACAAAAGATTCGCGATACTCGAAAATGCGCTCCTCCGATCCCGGTGCAAGCAGATTCCATGCCCGTCCTGGCCGGCAACAGAACTCAACGACTTAGATGGCGGCCAGCGCCGACGCAGCTGCGGGCAAGTGACAAACTTCGCAGATTCCTGGCAGAATGACATACGAGGCTCTGCCACATCTGGCAGAACATCTGGCAGAAC
>JBAPYD010000449.1:0-1950 GCA_049284555.1 Chromatiaceae bacterium
CGTCGAAGATGACGGCCTCGGTGGGGATCTTCTCGGCGATGTTGCTCAGCAGGACCTGGATGGCCGGATCGCCGCAGCGTTGGCCGAGCAGCTCGCCGGCCCCTCGTCCCAGGATGTCCCTGTTCGCCAGCGCGAGGCCGAGGTACTTGGCGAAGCTGGACTTTCCCGAGCCAAAGAAGCCGGAGACCCAGACGGCGATGCCCTCGTTGGGCTTCTGCCAGGTGGTCTGGTAGTGGTCGAAGACCTCACGGAAGTGCGAGCGGATGGAGTCGGTGACGACGTACTCGGCCAGCTCGTCCCGGATGATGGTCTCGTCGGCCTGGTCGACCTTGATGACTTCTTCGATGCGGCGGTCGATGTCGCTTGCGAACAGGTCCTTGATGGCCTCGGCGGTCATGACACGGCTCCTCAGAAGATCTTCGGCCGGTAGTTGTGCTCGGCATCCAGCACGCCCATGAAGCGCAGCCCAGCGGCACCATCGAGCTCGCCGGGGTAGAAGAGGACGGCGGGTATGTGCACCTTGCCCTTAAGCTGCTCCAGCAGCGCCGAGGTGCGGTACATGGGAAAGAGAGCGCCGGCGCGCACGATGAAGACCACGTCGCGTTGGGGGTCTGCGTCATCTGGGATGCGGCGCGCGACCAGCTCGTCCAGGGGTTGGTACTCGCTCAGGATCTGGAAAATGGTTTCGACGGTCGCTTCGAGTCCCACGGACTTTTCCGCGTCGACGAGTGCATCGGTGCCCATGCCTTCGGCCTCGAGCGCCTCGTCGAGGCACTCGGCCAGCGAGATGGTCGTCACCCGCTTTCCGATCTGTTCCAGACGGGTGCGCAGGAGGGAGACCTGTTGGCGGACCGCGAACTCCTCTTCCGGCGGGTATCGGAAGATCGCGTAGGGCATGTCGTGATAGGCGCTGATCTGCTGCCTGGGGTCAGGCAGCTTCAGCAGGGGTTCCAGCTGCCCGGTGAGGCGCTCCTTCCAATCGGGCATCAGTGGAGCCCCCTGGCGTAGTCGGCCGCCGAGCCCGCCGGTAGCTTGATCTGGGCGAGGCTGCCAGCGGCCTCGTAGTGCAGCTTGCGGAACTGGTGCAGGCGCAGGAGCTCGCGCTCGACGCTGGCCGCATCCATCAGGTACATGTGCCAGTCCTCGGAATCGATGACCCGGCGCGCGTTGGCCTCCCTGTCCATCATGGCGTGGAGGAGATACAGGAAGCTCTGCTCGGGCAGGTGGTAGGAGGCGAACTCCTTCGCCTGCGCGCCCTTGAGGAGCCCGAAGTCGGCGGCGATCCGCAAGAGGCCGGAGGCGACGCGCTCCAGGGTGGAATCGCTCCAGCTGCCGGACCACTCGATGCCCTTCTTTTTGCCCAGCCCTTTCAGGTAGGGGACTACGTCGTCCGCGTGCAGACGATAGGCGCCCGCGGTGAACTGGGGGTAGAGCCAGTTGACGAGGAAATCCCGAACCAGGAACTCGTCCCGGGTCATGTGGTAGAGCAGGAGTGGCTTCCAGACCTCACGGTCACACCCCGCCTTGGCGAGCTCCACGAGTGGGCGGTCTCGACCCGCGGGGTCGAAGCGGCGGTTGATCACCTTGGCGACATTGAGCGCCCAGTTTGCGCTGGTCGCACCTATCGTGTTCTCTTCTCGGGCGTGTCTGAGGTTTTCGAGCTTGGAGAGGTCGCAGTCCCAGTCCCGGAAGACGGCATAGGTCTCGTCGATCAACGAGCCTTTGACGATCGTGAAGGAGGAGACGACGTTTGATCGAGCGTCCACGCTCAGCCCTCGAGCCGCGCGTAAGGGATCGCGGGACTGCCCTTCTCGCCACGCGCGAATCCGGCAGCCAGGAGGGTGATGATCTCGTCGTTCGGTTGGTGCGTGCCCGGCAGCGGCACCGATCTGCCTTCTGCCGAGCGGCGCAGCTTGCCCACCGCCTCGACGTGATCCTGGTCGACGAGGC
>JBAPYD010000450.1:0-8778 GCA_049284555.1 Chromatiaceae bacterium
TGGAGCTCCCGGGCGATCAGCCAGCACAGGGCCGCCCAGGCGGCACCGCCCGCCCAGCCCGCGAGCACGTCCGTCGGCCAGTGGACCCCCAGGTAGACCCGGCTCAGCCCTACCAGCACCGTCGCGAGCAGGGCGCAGCCGATGATGTAGATCCGCACGGACCGGCGCCCATGCACCACGGCCAGCATGGCGCCCCCGGTCAGGTAGACGACGGCGGCGAGCATGGAATGGCCGCTCGGGAAGCTCGCCGTGTAGACCATGGAGCCGTGGGAGACCAGGTCCGGCCGGGGGCGGTGGAATCCGGCCTTGAGGGCCAGGCTGACCAGCAGCCCACCCCCGATGGCCAGCAGCAGGTAGAGCGCCGCCCGCCGCCGCACCTGAAGCCAGAGATAGCCCAGGGTGGCGACGGTCAGGAGACCCAGCACGCCCACCCCGCCCAAACCGGTGAAGTCCCGGAACATCTCCTCGACCCAGGCCGGGCCGATGGGCTGGGAGGGGTCGCCAGGGACGCGCATGGCCAGGACGATGCGCTCGTCGAGGCGCAGGGTATCCCCCTCCACGACCTCCTCGGCGATCCAAAGGAAGGACAGGGAGCCGAGGACGAGGATGGCCGCGGCGATCCAGGTGAAGCGCGTCAGCAAGCGGTGCCTTTCGGGGCTCGCTTGCGCCGGGGTTCTTGATGTCTCGCTCATGGCGCAATCGACTCGCATTGGATCGGCAGACATTGAGGCATCCCCTCGGCGGTGCGGGCGGACCTTCCACTGGCCGACCGACCGGGGGTGCCGGGCGGATGCGCGCCCCTGGCCCCTGCTTCGAGGGCCCGGCCCCCTATGCCCGCAACGGGGGTACCATGGCCCGAAGATGGTAACCCGCGGGCAGCTTCCCGGCATCGAATGCGCGCCCGTGTCCTTCGTCCCTGTCCGGTATCTGCATACAGGACCGGCGGTTTTTGCCCCACGGGGTGTCGTCCGGCTACCATGAATCCAACACATCTGTGAACAACACCGCCCCCCACACAGGGCAGCCCTTCTCCCTTATCCGCGGATCCGCACACTGGGGCCCACGCAAGCGGCGGTTTGGGGGTTGGACCCGCCACGGAGGGGAGCTGCCAAGGAGATGCCGATCAAATGCCATCCCGGCATTTGATCGGCTCGCGCATCGAGAGGCGCGACTCTCTATGCGCTCCATTTTCAGTGGCTTATCGCCACTGAAAATGACGGGCCATCCTTGGCCCGGACGGGAAACGCGATAGATCCGCGCTTCCCTGACCGACTCGATGAGCACACGCACCAGAAGACGCCTCTTTGCCTTGCTGCTCACGGCGCTCGCCGTGGGGGCCCTCGCCTGGGCGGCCCGAATCGAGATCGAGTCGTCACCGCTGCAGTCCCGATTGCTCACCCGACTCACCTCGGACTTTCGGGTCACCGTGGAGCTCGGACCCAACGGCCGCCTGCCCTACCCCGAGAGCGGTCCCTTCGACGAACGCCGGGGCTATACCCAGATCCCGCGATTTCTCTGGAGACTGGAGGGAGCGGGCTATGCCGTCGAGCGTCAGGCGCGGCTGTCCCCACGGCTCGAGGCGTTCATCGCCCGGGGCGGCTTCCCCATCTATCGGGAGAGCTCCCAGGGGGGACTGACCATCCACGACCGTTCCGGGGATCCCGTCTATAAGGCCCGCCACCCGGAGCGGGTGTTCGGGGATTTCGCCCGGATTCCGCCGCTGATCGCGGCCACCCTGACCTTCATCGAAGACCAGGATCTGCTCGATCTGTCGGTTCCCAGCCGCAATCCGGCCGTGGAGTGGGACCGGCTCGCCGCCGCCGGACTGAATGCGCTGGTCTCGGCCGTGGTCCCGACCGGGCAGCGCTTCGGCGGGTCCACCCTCGCCGTCCAGCTGGAGAAGTTCCGGCACTCCCCCGGCGGGCGAACCGACTCCCCGGCCGAGAAGCTCCGGCAGCTCGTCTCGGCCAGTGCGCGCGCCTACGCGGGGGGGCCGGACACGACCGAGGCACGCCGGCGCATCCTCACCGATTATCTGGACTCGACCCCCCTGTCCGCCCGGGCGGGCTACGGTGAGGTCATCGGCCTCGGGGACGGGCTCCACGTCTGGTTCGGCACCGAGCTGGACGAGGCCATCGAGCGGCTGCGCGAGCCCCAGACCACCATCGCCGCCTCCTCCAGCTCGGCCGCGATCTACAGGCAGGTGCTGAGCCTGCTGCTGGCCCAGCGCCAACCCTCCTACTACCTCCTGGGCGGACGAGAGGAGCTCTCCGCGCTCACCGAGACCTACCTGGATCTCCTGTCCGACGGCGGCATCATCGACGAGGCGCTCCGCGGCGCCGCCGCGGCCCAGCCGCTCCAGTTTCGCGGGAGCGCACCGGCGCCGGCGAGCGAGTCGCTCCTGGAGCAGAAGGCGCTCAACGCCATCCGGACCAACCTGCTCTCCCTGCTCGGGATCGACAGCCTCTACGACCTGGACCGGCTGGACCTGCGCGTCGAGGCCACCCTGGACATGACGGCCCAGCGCAACACGACCGAGGCCCTGCGTCGCTTCGGGATCCCGACGCTCGCGCGCCGGGAGGGGCTCTACGGCAAGCACCTGCTGCGCCGGGACCCGGCGGGCATCGCCTACAGCGTCACCCTCTACGAGCGGGCGCCGGGCGCGAACCTGGTCCGCGTGCAGGCGGACAACGTCGATCGGCCCCTGGACCTCAACGAAGGGGGTATGCTGGATCTCGGATCCACCGCCAAGCTCCGCACCCTGGCGACCTATCTCGAGATCATCGCCGAGCTGCACCAGCGCTATGCGGTCGCCTCGGACGGCGTCCTGAAGCGCGTCGCCAAGGGCCGGGTCGATCCACTGACGTCCTGGACCGCGGAGTACCTGGGGCGCGCCGAGGACCGCTCCCTCACCCCCATGCTGGAGGCGGCCATGGAGCGGCGCTACCCCGGCTACCCGGCGACCTTCTTCACCGGCCGCGGACAGCACAGCTTCGGCAACGCCGACAAGACCCACAACCGGGTGCTGTCCGTGCGCGACGCCTTCCGGGTCTCGGCCAACCTGGTCTTCATCCGGCTGATGCGGGACCTCGTCGCCTACTACCAGGCCACGGAGCCGGAGCCGATCGCGGAGATCCTCGCGGATGGGGCCCACCCGGCGCGGACCCGGTATCTGGAGCGGTTCGCGGACGCGGAGGGGCAGGTCTTCGTCAAACGCTTCTACCGGCGGTACGGCAAGCTCGCCCCGGATGAGGCCCTGGCCCTGCTCGCCGATCGGGCGAAGCCGGGGAACCACCGGCTCGCGACCCTGTTCCGCTCGGTCCGCCCCGACGCGCCGGTGGACGCCTTCAGCCGCTTCGCGGGTGAGCGGCTCGGCGAGGCCACGCCACCCGAGGGCGAGCTGGCCGAGCTCTACCACGCCTACGGGCCGGATCGCTACGACCTCCAGGACCGCGGCTACATCACCGGCCTGCACCCCCTGGAGCTGACGGTGGTCCGGCACCTGCAGCGCGATCCCCAGGCGACCCGCGGGGAGGTCGTCGCGGCGACCGCCGGGGAGCGGCAGGCAGTCTACGGCTGGCTCTTCCAGCCCAAACGAAAGGGCGCGGCGGACCGGCGCATCCGCATGATCGCCGAGGAGGACGCCTTCAAGCGGCTGCACGCCTCCTGGCAGCGCCAGGGCTACCCCTTCGGCTCCCTGGTCCCCTCGCTCGCGACGGCCATCGGGAGCTCGGCCGATCGACCCGCCGCCCTGGCCGAGCTCATCGGGATCATCGTCAACGACGGCTGGCGGCTCCCCACCGTGCACGTCGAGCGCATCCACCTGGCCGAGGGCACCCCCTTCGAGACCCACCTGGGCCAGTCCGGAGAGGGGGTCGAACGGGTGTTCCCCAAGGCGATCACCCGGATACTGCGCCGCTCACTGGAGGACGTCGTGGCGGGCGGGACCGCCCGGCGCCTCTCGGGCGTCTACACCGACTCCGGCGACGCGCCCCTGCCGGTGGGCGGCAAAACGGGCACGGGCGACGAGCTGATCGAGCGCTACGGCCCCGGAACCTCCGCGGGCAAGCGCAAGGAGGTCAGCCGGAGCGCGGCCTTCGCCTTCTTCCTGGGGGAGCGCTTCTTCGGGGTGATCACGGCCCACGTGCCCGGCGTCAACGAGGAAGGGCACCGCTTCACCAGCGCCCTGCCGACCCAGGTGCTCAAGGCCCTCGAGCCGGTCCTGCGGCCGATGCTGCGGGACAAGCCGTCTCAGCCCATCGAATGGGAGGAGGCGATCGCCGAAGCCTCGGGCAGCGGCGGGGCTAGGCAGACAAGCTTCGAGTCAACGGGAGCGGACAGCGGGAGCCGGGGCATCAGATCCACCCGGCAACGCGTCTCGACGGGGTCCAGGGGACAGTCGAAGGGGGCCGGAAGCAGAGGCGGCAAGCCCGTCAGTCGCAGGCCGCCCCGTGTCGTCGATGACCTCTTCTAGTGACGTCAGTTTCGGGAAGTCGAGAACCACAGAGGGCGTCCGGAATCGAGATCGGGGGATCAGTTGCCGCCCCCCGACCGCTCGGCTCCCTTTTCAGCGCCCTAGGATCTCGTCCACCGCGTCTTGGGAGAGTATCTGGGCCTGGTAGGTGACACCCGTCAACTGCTCGATGTTCTTGACGAAGGCGCGGAGGTGGTTCTCGGAGCCGTCCACCAGATGGGTGTACAGGTTCTTTAGGGCCTTCTCGTCCGTGTAGTTGAGGCCGCAGCCCTCATCGCCGATATTGTCTTCGTACTCGATGATCACCTTGGGGCAGTTGATGATGTCTCCCATGTCGAGCTCTTCGATCAGGGCACCGACATAGAGCGCGCTCACCAGGTCAATGCTGCCGCTCGCGACGAGGGCGCTGTATTTCTCCGCAAAGTACCATCCATATTCACCGCCGTCGAAGTCGCCGATGTTATCCGGTAGGACATTGGCATCGGGGTTAGGGTCCTCCAGACCATAGGAATCCAACATATCCCGAACCGCGTCCGTGTGGGTCTGCTCGGAGCCATCCCCGATGTTGACGAAGACGTCGGCCGCGGGCTGACCCTCATACAGTGCGGCCAGCGTGAGATAGACGTCCCGTGCGAGCTTCTCCTCGGAGCGCATGAAGGTCAGGTGTGTCGCCTCGATCTCGTCGAGGGTGCGGACCTGATTTGGTGCGGCGGTTACCACGCAAGTTCCCGTCGCGAGCATTAGACCGACGATCGTTGAACGTTTCATACTCTCGCTCCCACCGCCTTGGTTAGCAGATAACAGCTCGTTCTTGGCGCAGGGGAGATCGCCCCCTCTGTTTTATTCCTCGCGGGGGCTCCTGAAGTGCCCAGGACTAGGGCCCTGGCGACCGCCCTTTATGCCACAGTGCGCCCAACTCCGGATGTCGGCTGTACCGCTGGGCCGCCGTTGCGCTCCGGCTCGCCGAGACTACCGCCGCTCGCAAACGGCTACAGGGCGTGCAGATGTGTCTTGAATGCCAGCTCGCTCTGCTTCGGGTCTTTCGCCCGCGTGCCGAGCCGCTCGCGCCGCGCTGCCCGGGCTTCGCGACCCACGGGTCGCACCGCTCTGGCACGCGATGATCCGGATGGTAACCATCCCTCCAATAAGGTTATCTTGTCATTCAACGCTTTCCAAGAGACTGATTCGACGATTCTTGACGCATGTCAAGCCGCGTTACGCGTGCCTTGGCGCAAGACCTGATCCGCGCGGTTCTGATGCCGCCGCTGCGGACAACTCAGTCCGCGGTGGTGATCATGTGGACGCGGCCAAGGTCCGGGCATGGAGCCAATCGGCAGCGCCCGGGAGGTCCAGCAGGAGACCAGGCTCGGGGGATTCGCAGTCTAGGAGCCCGTCCGGCTTAGCCGCCGGATTGGGGCGTCGCGGGTTGTTGGTGTCAGAAATCGCGGCATCATTTCGCGATGCGGTTGAAAAAGCGCCGTTTTTGAGCAAGAACGCGTGCTTTCTGCGCCTTTTCACCCTTTCAAGACAAAAAGACGCCTCAGATTCCACCCGATGCACACCAGCGCCCATTCACCTTGCACGGCGCGCAGGCCGCGCAACAGGAACTGGCGGAATCCCATCACCTGCTTGATGATGCCGAAGACGGTTTCCACCGTGGACTTGCGCTTGGCGTACAGCGTCTTCCCAGCACGCGTTTGCAGGCGCTGCGCTGTCGCTTGCACCGGGGTGGGATCGCCAGGTGGTTCAGGATCCTCGCAGAAGCGTTCGGCCAAGGGCAGGTTGTGCCCCTCGCGCTTGGCTGGGATCAGCGGCTCGATACCGGCCGATTCGCACCGCTCGATGTTCGCTTCGCTGTGGTAGCCAGTGTCGGCCAGCAGCGCCTCGACCTCGCCGAGCTCTTGCGGGAGGACGGCGAGGTTCTCCAGGGCCGCAGCGACTTCTTGCTTGTCGTTGGTGTGCTGGGTGACGTGCTCTTCGACGATCAGATGGGTGTCGATGTCGACGCCAGCCTGGGCGTTATAGCCCTGCTCGAACCCACCGCTTGAAGTCGGCATGATGCGCGATTCCTCATCGGTGAGGTTGACCTGATCCTTGGCGCGCGGGCCCGGTGTCGGCGGTTTGGGTGCTTTGCCTCTTGGCTTCTTGCCGGTCTTCTGCTCGCGCGCCTCGCGCTTGGCCTGTTTTTCTTCGTACTCGGCCTGCTCGCGCTCGAAACGTTCCTGCGCACGCGCGGCAATCTCCGCCTTGGCCGCCGCGATGACCTCCAAACGCTGCTCGCGCCGCTCCAACTCCGCGGGGAGGTCCATCTGCTCGGGCAGCGCCTGGTTGTCGGCCTGCTCGGCCAAGCGCATCAGCTCGGCCACCTCGCCCTTGAGCTGCTCCTCGAGCCGGTTGGCGTGCTCCCAACTCAGCGCCTTGTGCTTGCTGGCGTTGGCCTTGATCTTGGTGCCGTCGAGGCTCACCGTGCCCAACTTCACCAGCCCCATCGCCTGCCCGATCAGCAGGATCTCGACAAACAAGGCTTCGAGCTCGGCGAGAAAGCGCTTGCGGAAGTCGGCAATCGTACGGTGGTCCGGATGGGTGTTGGCGCAGATGAAGTGAAAGGCCAGCGAATCGTAGGTCGCCTGCGCCAGCTTGCGACTGGAGAACACGCCCGTGGCATACCCGTAGAACAGCAACGCCACCAGCATCGCCGGGTGGTAAGCCGCCGAGCCCGTGCCCCGATACGCACCGACCAAGTGCTTCAGGTCCAGTTGATCGACGATCTCCACGACGAACCGCGCCAGGTGCTTCTGCGGAAGGTAGTCCTGGACGCTCGGCGGAAACAGCTGCGGGGTGTCGCGGTCGATCGGGATAAACTCAGCTGCCATCGCGTCCTCTCCAGGGTCTCGGCCGTCACCGCCAATTTTACTCGCTAAGCGGGCGGTAAGTCGGACAGCCTCCTAGTCGTGCTCTGTGAGCGAAATGGCGGATCGCCCTATCGGGCATCCGCCCTACGAGCTACCATTTCATGAAGGGTGGTGGACTGAAGGGATGCTTTGCAAACCAGTCGAGTGCTCCTTTCATGAGAAAGCGGTGAAAACCATTATTTGGGATGGCTTTCTTGACGTCGCTAACATACGCGGCAGGAAAGCCGAACTTAAAGAAGCCAAGGGAGAAATCAACCAAATCGGCCTTTCTGAATACTTCCACCAGCGGATAGCGGTCTGTCTTGTATGTTCGAACCTTGTGGTGCATCTCGACCATTAGGCCAATTTCCTGAGACCAGTCCTGTCGCCCAGCGTCGGATAAGTACCCCTTTACTTCGGACACCGAAGGCGGGATGTAGTCCACGGTATGAGCCGACCAAAGACCTATATCGTGAAAACAGGCGGCAATCGCCAACTTCGTCTTTTCTTCTTCGGCGCAGGAGTGGAGCGCCAAACAGAAATTGAACATCCGATAGACATGGCCCCTGTAACCCGGGTAGTCATCCCCGGTTCGGTCTTTCCATGCGGCAAGAATCTCTTCTATCAGATCGTTCTTGGTCTCGATTTCCATAACAGTCGGAGCCGGGAGAGTCAGGCCTTGGAGTCCGGCATATTTGAGCCTAGTCGTGTTCTATGAGCGAAATGGCGGATCGCCCTATCGGGCATCCGCCATTTCTACGAGATCTACGAGATCCATGATCAGACCAGGGCACCCCGCTGGAATGCCGAGGCCACCGGCCCAGGCCGCATCTGCGCGGCGACGCCGGGACGGACAAATAGCCGCGTGTCGCCGGGGGCGGGATCTCGTTGCCGTGGCTAAACCAAACCTTTGCGGCGCGAAGCAAGAGGTATGTCCGGCGCGCGGAGACAGTGCGCCCGACGGGGTGGGTGAGGTAGCGGCGGAGCAGGTCACGGGCTTCTTCCTGAAACGTGCGCGTGAACGGCGGGGACCTGCTGTCAGTTTCGCCCCATGGCGGAGGCGGCGCAACCGGCCCTTGTTGACCTGACGCAAGCACCCGTTGATTCGGCGTCAGATTGGGTTTGCTGGACGGAGGCCACGCCCAGCACCACGGGCGTGTCATCGAGTGCCATCCCGGCATATCGTCAGCTCGCGTCACGAGGCACGCGGATCTGAGTCCGGCGCGAGCCGAGGAATGGGGTCGGGAGCGACGACTCGGCCGAGGGTGATGGTCAGGGGAGCTCGGCCAGGCCCCTGGCGCGGAGCCACTCGGCCGCGCCCTGGAGGTCCAGCAGGAGGCCCGGCCCGGGGACCTCGGGGCTCAGGTAGGTCGGCAGGCTCATCCCGCTGCCGATGGGGTCCCAGGGGGGCGG
>JBAPYD010000451.1:0-2162 GCA_049284555.1 Chromatiaceae bacterium
GACGTTGGATATGTCGTCGAAGAAGGGGTACCAGCTGTAGGTCGACGGCAGGAACATGGGCTGGTTGAAGCCCGTGAACTCCATCAGGCCGGCGTTGACCGCACCCGCTGGGGGGCCGCCCGGGAACAACGGCTGCTCGTCGAACATCTTGAACAGGTAGGGCGCGAACTCGTCGATGACGCCGTTGCCGTCCTGATCTGCGTCAGAGCCGGCCAGGGCCGAGCTCACCAGGTAGTGCTCGTAGCCGTAACCCGTCTTGCTGAAGTTCATCAGGTTCGGGAAGGCCTGCATCATGGCCATGGTCTGCACGTCCGGGCGGTCCATATCCATGAGGTTCAGAAGGGTCGTCGTGCGGACCTCCTCCGGCGTCTGACCCTGGACGATGCGGATGGTGGGATTGCCATCCTCGTCATTGACGTAGACGTCACCGAGCAGTCCGAGGGCCGAGAAGACCTCGGCGTTGCCGTACTTGCCGTCATCGCTGCAGACGAAGGGCTCCATGCCGGGGAGCTGCAGGTTCTCGCAATCCTCGGCCGTGGCGTAGAAGCGGTACATTGAGTAGGCGTTATAGGGGAAGTTCGCCTCGTTGGTCAGGTACTCGCCCTTGAAGAAGCGCCCATCCATGACCATGCCGTTGGCCATCGGCTTGAAGGGGGTGATCTTGGCGTTCTCGGCCCCGCGGATAGCCAGGGACTGGGCCAGGAAGGAGGTCGAGCCGTTGAACCACATGAGCACCGGGTTCAGCCGGAAGGCCTCGAAGTCGGCGTCGATGTCCTCCGGGTTCTCCTCTTCGGCAACCATGTGGTCTAGGGTGATCAGCTTGGTGTCCTGCCCCTGGGTATTGCGGCCGAACGAGACGTGGCCGCCCTGACCGTACACCGAGTAGGTGATGCCGCCGCTGCGGGTGATGTGGCAGGTCTCGCAGGCGATCTTGTCCAGGTGCCTGGTGCTGTGCACCCCGTTGGCCTCGCGCTGGGGCAGCTGGTCGGGGTTATGGCACTGCACGCAGGTCAGGTGGGTCGGGTCCTCCGGATCGGGGGCCACGCCCGGGGCCGGCGGGGGATAATCCGCCGCGGCCAGGTCGCCGCCGACCAGATGCCCGCGCACGAACTTGTGCACGTCCTCCAGCCCGTCGTGGTCGTAGTCGCCTTCCAGCGTCACGTGGCACGCGGTGCAGGTGTTGTGCTCGGGGCAGTTCGGGTTGTCGGCGCTCAGGCGTGGGTCCGGGAAGCAGACGTTGGCGTGGGCGTCGTAGCCGACCCGGAACAGGGTGCCGCGCTTGTAGCCGGTGCGGGCATGCTCGTGGCAGCGCAGGCAGGTGTGCTCATCGGTCTTGCCGACGGACAGGACGGCCTCGACCGAGCGGTCCTGGGCGAGGGTGGGCCAGGGTGTCTCTGGAGTCCCGTCACCATTGAGATCTTGCATCAACTGGGTTTCAGGGGTGCCATCGCCATCGCCGTCGATCAAGAAATCTGCAACTCCGTCGTGATCGAAGTCGGTGTTGTCGCGGGAAAGCTTGCCGTAGCCCTCCGGGGTGGGCGACTCGTCGCCGGGCTCGCCGTAGCCGGCGACCTCGAGCGTACCGCCGATCGTCCAGTCGATATCCTCGCGCACGGCCAGGTAGTGGTCGGCATGGCAGATCAGGCAGTCGAGACCACCGTCGACAAGATTGTTTGCGTTGGTCGCCGCTAGCTCCGGGGGCATTCCCATCTGCATGAACATGCTGGTGAAGGCGTTGCCCATGGGCGGGATGAAACGGCCGACGTGGCACTTGCCGCACTCGCCCAGGTTGATGTTGCTGTTGTAGTTGATCAGCGCGGTGGTGCCAGGCAGGCCGCAGGCGCGGTCAAGCGCGCCGTGGGCGCCGCCACCGGGGAACAGGATGCGCGGGTTGCCGCCCTGGACGCTGAAGTGCACGGAGTTCTTGAGCTGCGCCACGGCGTCCGTATGGCAAACACCGCAGAGCTTGGTCGACAGGCTTGCCTCGACGTCGTACTCGGACACGCGGGTCAGCTCGGCACCGCCGAGGGTGAGGATGTATTCGCCGTTGACCTCGTCGAACTGGATGTACTGGGCGTGGCTGCCGGGCTCGTCGCCACCGCCGGGCTGGCCACCCTGGCCACCACCGGGGCCTTGCCCGGGTCCTTGGCCACTACCCGGCC
>JBAPYD010000452.1:0-1534 GCA_049284555.1 Chromatiaceae bacterium
GCCCTGGAGCGGCTGGTCTCCCGGCAGCGGGCCTGGCTGGCGGAGCGGGACGGCTGCAAGATCACGCCCTGCCTGACCCGGCTCTACGCGCAGCGCCTCGCGGAGCTGACCGGGACCGGCGGCTCGCCCCAGGACAAGCCCCTGGAGCAAGGGAAGATCCAGGAATCCGGCCCCCACTTCACCATCGATGCCGCCTATCCGGTCCTACCCGGCGACGGGCCCGCCGTTGCCGAGGCCAATCGCCAGATTCGAGGGACCGTGGACGAGGTGGTCGGCAGCTTCCGGGGCCAGATCGATGAGTTCACGTCCGCACCCGCCACCGAGGAGGAGGGCTGGCAGGGCCCCGACTGGTCCCTCAGCATCGACTACGAGATACCTCACCAGACCAGCCGCTACCTCGCCATTCCTTTAACAGGCTACGAGTACACGGGCGGGGCCCACGGGATGCCCCTGATCCTCCCCACGGTGATCGACCTGTCCACCGGGCGGCCCATACCGCCGGAGGGGCTCTTCAAGCCCGGAAGCGACTGGCTGGAGCAGCTATCGCAGCGCTGCCGCTCCGAGCTCCAGGGCTCTGACCTGCTCGGCGATGACGGGGACTGGCTGCGGGAAGGGACGGCCCCCAAGCTCGAGAACTTCTCCCTGCTCTTCCCCGGCCCGGACGGCCTGACCGTGACCTTTGCCCCGTACTCGGTCGCGCCCTACGCGGCAGGCATCCAGGAGGTCCTGATCCCCTACAAGGATCTGGCCGGGCTCCTGAGCCCGGAGATCTTCGGCGAGTGAGCGGGCCCCGCCCCCGACAAGGGGGCCCGTCGCCCGAATACCGGCGAGGCACCCCACATCCTGTGCCCCTGATATCTGAAGATCGCAAAATGTAGTGTTCTGGACTGGACATTCCAGACGCTTCCCCTAAACTGACGACCCAGGGTCCTTCCGCGGACACGGGCCCCTTCCGCCACCAAACAAGACCCCACACCACCAGACGAGACACGAGGACACCATCGATGCTGAACTGGGACGACCCACTCGCCCTCTCCCGCCCCTCCTCGGCCTCCAAGGCCCCGCCGGCCGACACGGCCCGGTTCGTCGTCGAGGAGTCGCCCGAGTCGGCGCAGCCGATGGACGTCGCGGAGGAGGACACCGACTGGATGCGCCCCTCGATCATGGAGCCCGGTGCCCATGAGGCCAGCGCCCAGGCGCGGCCGGGGCAGGGACTGGTGGCGAACGAGGCCCTCATGGCGACCGCCGGGGCCGAGCCGGTGGTGAACCCGGACCCCTTCGAGCGGGAGCAGGAGCTGCCCTTCGAGGACACACTGCTCCCCAGAGGCGCCCTCTCCCCCGCTCGGCTCCCTCCGCGGGACCGTCCGCGGTCGGCGGAGCTGGGCACGCACCGCTTCGACGCGGAGGCCGAAGGCGGCGCCACCGGCCTGGAGACCCTGGAGATGGGCGCCGGGCGGGTGCGAGTGGACGACAAGAAGATCATCAACTGCCGCGCCGACCTCAACCAGCTCGTGCCCTTCAAGTACGACTGGGC
>JBAPYD010000453.1:0-9554 GCA_049284555.1 Chromatiaceae bacterium
GCTCAAGCTGGCCGGTCTGCTCGGCCTCGCCGGGCTCTCGGGCGCCGTCCCCGCAGCGAGCGACCGGCCCGTCGGGGCCCTGGTCCCGGGCAAGGGATGGGTTCCGGCCGGTGGTGAGTCCTGCCCGGGGGACGGCACGCCGCTTCAATTCATCCCCCGGACGGCACCGGACCCGGACCCCCTCACCGATGAGCTCGCCAAGTATCCCAAGTGCCCCTACTGCGGCATGGACCGGAGCGAGTACCATCACAGCCGCCATCTCGTCCACTACGAGGACGACCTGGCGGATGGCACCTGCTCCATCCACTGCCTGGCAATCAGCCTGTCGCTCAACCTCGACCGGGGCCCCAAGGCCATCTATGCCGCCGACTTCGGATCCACCGAGGCCATCAAGCCGCTGGTGCCGGTGGAGTCCACCACCTATCTCATCGGCAGTAAGCTCAAGGGCACCATGACCACGCTCAGCAAGATGGCCTTCGCGCAGGAGTCAGCCGCCGAGGCGGCCAAGGCCGAGCAGGGTGGGAAGCTGGGTAGCTTCGACGAGGCCCTGACCCAGGCCTATCTCGGCATGGCCAAGGACACCCTGATGATCCGCAAGAACCGCGCGGAGAAGCTCCGTAAGGCGCTGGAGAAGCGGGCAACCTGAGCCCGAACAGCCCGATGGTCGCCGAGCGGTGGGTCCGGCGGCGGCGAGCGCGGGCGATGCCCGGTCCGCGCTCGCCCCGCTTGACACCCCGAGGCACCTGGGAATGGAGATGACCGTGCCAAAGCGCTCGGTGCCGCTCGCCGCGCTCGGGATCCTCGTCGCCCTGGCCCTGCCCCTTCGGGCCGGGCCGGTCGCCACCCCCGAGCCGGCAGCGACGGATACCTGTCCGGTTTGCGGCATGTTCCTTGCTAAGTATCCGGACTGGATAGCGACCGTGCTATACGGGGACGGGCACGCCCACCATTTCGATGGGGCCAAGGACCTGTTCAAGTATCTTCTGGACATGCCCCGATGGGCCCCGGGCCGTCGGGCCGAGGACATCGCCCTCGTGGCCGTGACCGAGTACTACGGGGTCGCACGCATCGATGCGCGCCAGGCCTGGTACGTCATCGGATCGGACGTCCTCGGACCCATGGGCCACGAGCTGATCCCCCTGGCCACACGCGAGGACGCGGAGGAGTTCCTACGCGACCACGCGGGCGACGGCATCCTCCGCTTCGGCGACGTGACGCTGGACCTGCTCGGAGACCTGGACGCGGGGCGGTTCGAGGGTGCGCGGGAGCCAGCCGCGACGCCTTAGCCAGCGCGGGTATCCACGGCGCGGATCGTATCCTTCGTTTCGGGCGGGCCTGTCGCGCATTACCGGAGTGCAGTCGCTCCGGCAGAGGCCGTGCTCGGCGTTCCATTCGCTCATGTCCCGCCCTGCTCGGGAAGGGCCGAGCCAGAGGCCAACTTATTGACTCCAAGGGGTCCCCACCCCCATTAAGGGAGTGCGATCGACAAATAGACCAAAGGAGCCCCCGTGGAGACCACCGCCATCGCCGAGACCGTCCGGCAAGACCCCATCCCCGTGAACCACGTCGACCTCGGCCGACCCTGGCGCTGGCTGGCGCTGGGTTGGCAGGACCTGCTGCAGGCCCGCTGGTACAGCCTCGCCTACGGGGCCGCCATCGTGTTGGTCAGCCTGCTGCTGACCTACGCCCTGACGGTGGAGGGACTCGGCTTACTGGTGCCCTTCCTGGCCGCGGGCTTCTACCTGCTGGCCCCCGTGATCGCGCTCGGTCTGTATCAGATGAGCGCGCGGCTGGAACGGGGCGAGGCACTCCAGTTCTGCCACGCCCGCGAGGCCTGGAGGCGCAACCAGAGCCAGCTGGGGATCGTGACGGCGGGGCTGCTGATCCTGATGCAGCTCTGGATCGCGGCGAACTTTGTCCTGTTCGCCCTGCTCTACACCGGTATTCAACCTCCCCTGGACCGGTTCTTCAGCGCCGTCTTTCTGTCCCCCGAGGGCCGGACCTTCACCCTCGCGAGCATCACCCTGGGCCTGGTGCTGGCCTGGGTCTCCTATGCCATCAGCGCGGTGTCGATCCCCCTGCTGATGGACCGCAAGGTCGACGGCTTCACCGCCATCCGCACCAGCGTTCGGGCGGTCGTCCGGAACTGGCCCGCCATGACCCTCTGGGCGGCCCTCATCGTGATCTTCGTGGGTCTCGGACTCGCGACCTTCTATATCGGCCTGGCGCTGACCCTGCCGCTGCTCGGACATGCCACCTGGCATGCCTACCGGGATCTGATACCGCCGGAGTCCTGATTCCGGTCGCGTCGCGCCCTTACCGGGGCCCCGGCTCCCCCGCCCCGCTGGGCTGGGGCCCCAGGGCCAGCCACCGCAGGATGTCCTCCCGGGTCACGAGTCCCAGGAGTCGGCCCTGATCCACGACCGGGAGCTGGTTGACGCCGGTCTCCGCGAGGACGTGCAGGGCGGAGAAGGCGGAGTCGGCGGGACCCAGCGTGCGGAGCCGGGCCAGCGGGGTCATGACGTCTGCCGCCCGCGTCCCCGACCATCGAGCGCGATCCAGGCCGCGAACGTCCTCGAGGCTGACCAGACCCTGAAGCGCTCCCTCCACCACCACCGGGTAGGCCCGGTAGCTCAGGGCCAGGAACCCCTGGTCCACCAGCTCCTGAACGCGCATGTCCCCCGGGATCTCCCGGAAGTCGTGGTGCATGACCCGACTGACCGGCAGGGAGCCCAGGCGGTCCTCGACCAGACGCCCCTGCCAGCTCTGTCTGGCCGCGTTCCCGAGGAACCAGCCGATGAGGGCGAGCCAGAGTCCACCAATGGGGCCACTGCCGAAGACGGGGACCCGCAGGCCCAGGATCATGGCGAAGCCCGTGGCGATGAGGAGCCAGGAGAAGGCCTGCCCGACGGTTGCGGCCAGCAGGGTGGAGCGGTTCAGGTCGCCGGTGACACCCCAGAGGATGGCGCGCAGCACCCGCCCGCCGTCCAGGGGGAAGCCCGGGACCAGGTTGAACAGGCCCAGGATGATGTTCACGGGCCCCAGCCACAGCAGCACTGTGGCCACGGGCCCCACCTGGGCCAGTCCGCGGGCCGGGTCCTCCGGGTCCACCGGGATGGGGCCCGCGATCAGCTGGGCCAGGACCAGGAAGAGCAGCCCCAGACCCAGGCTCGCGAGGGGCCCGGCGAGGGCCATGCCGAGCTCCGCCCGCCAGCTCCGGGGCTCCCCCTCCATGTGAGCCATGCCGCCGAAGACGAACAGGGTGATGCGGCGGATGCCCACCCCCAGACGCCGCCCCACCACCGCGTGGGCCAGCTCGTGGAGCAGCACCGAGGCCAGAAACAACACGGCAGCGGCCAGGGCCGTTGCAAGCACCTTCGCCTGGCCCCAGTCCGGATGCCATTGGGGCAGCAGCCCGCCCGCCAGCGCCAAGGCGATCAGGGCGAAGACGATCAGCAGGCTCCAGTCGAGGGCGACCTCGACCCCGGCGATGCGGCCCACGCGAAACTCCCTGGGTCCCTGGGTGGCGGGCCCGGCGGCGCCCCCCTGGCGATCGGTGCGCTGCGATTGCATGCCTTCCTCCCGGGCCTTCGCCCGCTCTGCCCCTGGTCTTCGCCGAGCGCCGGGAGGCGCGCCCGTGCCCCTCGCCCGGCCCCGTCCTGAGTATGGGCACCCCGCCGGCGATTGTCTCCCGTCGCGCCGTTCACCCTCCCCCAACTGCGGTCTTTGGACTAGCCTGAAGGGAGCGGGCAAGGGATCTGGCCTTCCCGCGGCACAGCAGCATGTTCGAGCCTCTCGTCGATCATCCGCAGACACCGGGCGGCGCCCCCTCGTCGGCCGTCTCCGATCCCATCGGGCGGATCGAGGAGGTGCATGGCCCCGTGGTGGTGATCGCCTGCGAGCGGCTGCCGCCGCTGCGCCAGGCCCTGACGGCCAGAATCGACTCGGAGACCTATTGGTTCGAGGTCCACCAGCACCTGGATCGGCATCGCGTCAGGGCGATCACCCTTCACCGCACCGCGGGGATCACGCGCTCGCTGGCGGTCTACGACACGGGTGCACCGCTGCACGTACCGGTCGGTCCGGACTGCCTCGGCCGGGTGCTCAACATCTTCGGAGAGCCCCTGGACGGCGGGCCGCCACTGGAGCCCGCCGCCTTCCGCAACATCCGCGGAGAGCCCCTCCCCCTCATGGAGACGGTGGCCCCGAGCGCGGTGCTCCAGACGGGGATCAAGGTGATCGATCTGCTCTGCCCCTTCGTGCGCGGGGGCAAGACCGGACTCTTCGGCGGGGCCGGGGTCGGCAAGACCGTGCTGGTCATGGAGCTCATGCATGCGATCGTCTCCCTGCACCGGGGAGCCTCGGTGTTCGCCGGGGTGGGCGAGCGCATCCGCGAGGGGCACGAGCTGTGGCGCGAGCTCCAGGGGACCGGGGTCCTGCCCAAGTCCCTGCTGATCTTCGGCGAGATGGACGAGTCCCCGGGGGTGCGCTTCCGCATCGGGCACACGGCGCTCACCTACGCGGAGTATCTGCGCGACACCCTGGCCACCGAGGTCCTGTTCCTGATGGACAACGTCTTCCGCTTCGTCCAGGCGGGGAGCGAGATCTCGAGCCTCCTCGGCCGCCTGCCCGCCGCGGTGGGCTACCAGCCCACCCTCGACACCGAGGTCGCCGAGATCGAGGACCGCATCAACTCGACCGGGGGTGGCGCCATCACCTCGGTGCAGGCGGTCTATGTCCCCGCGGACGACATGACCGACCCGGCGGTCACGGCCATCCTCGGACACCTGGACACCACCGTGGTCCTGTCGCGCGGCCAAGCCGGAAAGGGGATCTACCCCGCGGTGGATCCCCTGGCCTCGGCGAGCAAGATGATGGACCGCCACGTCCTGGGCGATCGCCATTACGCCATTGCCGAGGGTGTGCGCGAGCACCTCGCCCGCTACCGGGAGCTGGAGGACGTGATCGCCATGCTGGGGCTCGCGGAGCTCTCCCCCCGGGACCAGGCGGTCGTCAGGCGCGCCCGCAAGCTCCAGCGCTATCTCACCCAGCCCTTCCACGTCACCGCGGCCCACACGGGCCTCGAGGGGGTCTCCGTGCCCCTGGAGCGCACCCTGGCCGACTGCGACGCCTTCCTGCGGGGCGAGCATGACTCACTGCCCGAGGAGGCCTGCTACATGCGCGGCGCCATGGGCGACGAGGCCGGGGGCGGGCGGTGAAGACCTTCACGCTGCATCTTCAGGACGCCACCCACTACGAACGGCTGGACGCCGTGGAGTCCTTCGTCGGCCGGGACGCGAGCGGCGCCTTCGGGCTGATGGCGGGCCATGAGCGATTGATCACGGTCCTGGTCTTCGGGCTGGCCCGATTCCGACCCGCCGGCGGCGACTGGGAGTACCTGGCGGTCCCCGGCGCCCTCGTCTACTTCCTGGGCGGGGCGCTCTACCTGAGCACCCGGCGTTACCTGCGCGACCCCAGCTACCAGCGGATCAGCGGCCTCCTGCGCGAGCAGCTCGCGTCCGAGGAGCGGGACCTCTCTGCCATCCAGGAGAGTCTGCACCGGCTGGAGAGCGAGATGCTCCGGCGCCTGTGGGCGCTGGGGCGGGGCTCGGAGGCCCTGTACTAACGATGAACGGAGGTCCGAGCCGCGAGGATCTGGAGCTGGGCCGCCAGGTCGAGCAGGACGCCCGCCGTATCGCCAAGGGCGAGCGGGAGCAACCGGGAATCCTGGTCCAGACGGTCTACCTCGGCACCCTCGGACTGGTCTTCGTGCTCCCGGTGGTCGCCGCCGTCTATCTGGGTCACTGGCTGGATGGCAGGACCGCCGGCTACTCCATGCGCTGGACCCTGAGCCTCCTGTCCCTGGGGCTGGTGGTGGGGGTCTTGAACGTCTACTTCCTGATCCGCAGCCGGGAGTAGCGGCGATGGGGCAGGAACAGATCTTCGCCCACACCCTGTTCCGGCTCGGGCCGCTGGTCATCCGCGACACGGTGGTGACCACCTGGCTCCTGATGCTCGGGATCTGGCTCGCCTGCTGGTATCTGGTGGGACGGCCGCGCGCCGAGACGGGACTGCTCCGGACCGCCATCGAGGGCGCCGTGCTGGGCATCGAGGACGCGGTACGCCAGGTCCTCCCCCGTCAGCAGGCGATGGTCCTGCCCTTCGTCCTGACCCTGTGGACCTTCCTGGTGGTCGCCAACCTGGTGGGGCTGATACCTGGCCTGCACTCCCCCACCCGGGACCCTTCGGCCACCGCGGCCCTCGCCGTGCTGGTGTTCCTCTCGGTCCACTGGTTCGGAATCCGCTCCATGGGGCTCAGGAACTACCTGCGCCACTATCTCTCGCCCACGCCCATCCTGCTGCCCTTCCACATCATCAGCGAGATCACGCGCACCCTGGCGCTGGCGGTGCGCCTGTTCGGGAATATGATGAGCCTGGAGCTGGTAGCCCTGCTGCTGCTCTGGGTGGGCGGGCTCCTGGTGCCGATCCCGATCCTCATGCTCCACATCGTGGAGGCCCTGGTGCAGGCGTACATCTTCGGCATGCTGGCGCTGATCTACATCGCCAGCGCGATTCAGACGGGCCCCGCCCAGACCGACGAGGCCAACCCTCAGGAGTGACCCATGACCGATATGACTTGGGTGGTGATCGCATCCACGGTGGCCGCGGCCCTGGCCATCGCCCTGGGCGCCATGCTCCCGGCGATCGCCATGGGACGGGCCATCAGCCAGGCCCTCGACGCCCTGGCCCGCCAGCCGGAGGCCGAGCGCTCCATCATGCGCACCCTGTTCATCGGGCTGGCGATGATCGAGTCACTCGCCATCTACTGCCTGGTGATCGTGCTGATCATCCTGTTCCGCAATCCGCTTCTGGAGTACCTGCTGAAGTAGGCGGCGGGACGAGGAGTCAGCCATGGGCCTGGACTGGTCGACCTTTCTGCTCGAGCTGGTCAACTTCCTGATCCTGATCTGGATCCTGAAGCGCTTCCTCTACGTCCCCGTCAGGGCGGCCATCGAGGCCCGCCGGCAGCGGGTGGAGGGCGTGCTGGCCCAGGCCCAGACGACTCGCTCGGAGGCCGAGCGGCTGCGCGCCGAGTACGAGTCCCGCGAGCAGGCCTGGGCGGCCGAGCGGGAGCAGGCCAGGGCAGCGCTGGAGCGGGATCTGGGCTCCGAGCGCAACCGCCGCCTGGACGAGCTCCAGGCCGAGCTCCAGCGCCAACGGAAGAAGGCCGCGATCCTGGAGGCGCGTCAGACGCAGGAGACCGCGCGGCGCACCCAGGGGGAGGCGCTGGCCCTGGCGGCAGGTTTCGGCTCCAGGCTACTCGCCCGGTTCGCCGACCCCGCCCTGGAGGCCCGGCTCGTGGAGATGGTCATCGAGGACCTGCCCAACCTGTCCGAGACGCACCGTCAGATCCTGGCCGCGGCGGCGGACGACGATGCGGGACGGGTGCACGTCCAAAGCGCCTATCCCCTCTCGGACGAGCAGCGCGCCGACCTGGAGGCGACCCTGAGCGCGGCCGCCGGCCGGGAGCTGCGCTGCACGCTCGACCGGGACCCGGACCTGATCGCCGGGCTGCGCATCGATGCGGGGCCCCTCGTCCTGCGCGCCAACCTGCGCGACGAGCTGCGATTCTTCGCCGAGTCCGCCGGCTGAGGCGAGCCCCATGGTCGATTCGAATCCCGCCAGCACCGAGCTTCCCTTTGCGCGAACCGCCGCCTGGGTCGCGCGGTACCAACCGGACCTGCGGGTAACCGAGCAGGGGAGTCTGGTATCGGTGGGCGACGGGATCACCTGGATCCGCGGCCTACCCTCCGCCGCGGTCGACGAGATCCTGAGGTTCGCGGACGGCAGTCAGGGGATCTGCTTCGGACTGGAGCGGGACCTGGTGGGGGCCGTGCTGCTGCGCCAGACCCAGGGGCTCACCTCCGGCACCCCCGCCTTCCTCACCGGGCGCCAGGCGAGCATCCCGACGGGCGACGCGCTGATGGGGCGGGTCCTCGACCCCCTGGGTGCGCCACTGGACGGGCAGCCCCCGCCGGACTGTGTCGCCCGCCGCCCCCTGGACGCCCCTTCCCCCCCCATGATCCGGCGCGACTTCGTCAACGAGCCCCTGTTCACCGGCATCAAGATCGTCGACACCCTGATCCCCCTCGGCCGGGGCCAGCGACAGCTCATCGTGGGTGACAAGGGACTCGGGCGCAGCGCCATCGCCATCGACGCGGTGCTCGCCCAGCGGGACTCCGGGGTGCGCTGCGTCTATTGCATGATCGGCCAGAAGCGCTCCTCCGTGGTGAGCACGGTCAAGCTCCTCTCGGACGCTGGAGCCATTGACAACACGACCCTGGTGGTGGGGGAGGCGAGCGCATTGCCCGGTCTGAAGTACCTGGCCCCCTTCGCGGCCTGCGCCATCGCCGAGCACTGGATGGCCCAGGGGCACGACACCCTGGTGGTCTACGACGACCTGAGCACCCACGCCCAGGCCTACCGCGAGCTCTCGCTCCTGCTGCGGCGCCCCCCGGGGCGCGAGGCCTACCCAGGGGACATCTTCTTTCTCCACGCCAAGCTCCTGGAGCGGGCCACCTGCCTGGCGGCCTCCGAGGGCGGCGGCAGCATGACCGCGCTGGCCATCGTGGAGACCCGGCTGGGGGAGATCGCCTCCTACATCCCAACCAACCTCATCTCGATCACGGACGGGCAGATCTACCTGGACCAGACCCTGTTCGCCGGCGGCTTCCTCCCGGCGATCGACATCGCCCGCTCGGTGTCCCGAATCGGCGGCAAGGCCCAGCCGGCCCCCATCAAGCGCGAGGCGGGACGCATCAAGCTGGACTACCTCCAGTTCCTCGACCTGGAGGTCTTCACCCGCTTCGGCGCCCGCCTGGAGGCCGGCATGGACGCCCAGCTCAAGCGGGGGGCCATCCTTCGGGAGCTGCTGCAACAGGACCGGCTCGACCCCCTGCCGATCCGCTTCCAGCTCGCCTGGCTCATCGCCTTCAACGCGGGGCTCTTCCAGGGGGTGAGCCCCGAGGCCCTGGCGGGAGTCATGACCCGACTCCGCGCCTCGGTGGACGCGAGCCCCCTGACCCTGGACGACGGGCGCGAGACCTGGCTGGCCGCGCTGCAGGACTGGCTCGGGACCACGGCACCGGATCAAGAGGGCAAGGTCGATGAGCCGCCGACGTGACCTCGAGGGGCGGCTGGGCTCCCTGCGGGACATCGGCAAGATCATGGGCTCCATGAAGAACCTGTCCTACATGGAGACCCGCAAGCTGGCGCGCTTCAGCGACAGCCAGGGGCGGGTGGTGGCGGCCATCGAGACCGCGGCCGTGGACTTCCTGGGCCATCACCCCGAGCTCTTGCGCGCACCGGAACAGACCGGGACCCTGTACGCGCTCGTTGGGGCCGAGCGGGGATTCTGCGGCAGCTTCAACCAGGCACTGCTGGCCGAGCTTGAGCGGGTGGACGGGGCCCAGGGCGGGCCCCATGCGCTCGTCGCCGTCGGAACCCGTCTCGCGACGATGCTGGAGGCCGATCCCCGATTGGCGGACGGGATG
>JBAPYD010000454.1:0-6660 GCA_049284555.1 Chromatiaceae bacterium
CAAGATCGAGCTCCCCGCCAACGCCCAGCTCATCCGCAACCTCATGATCGGCGCCCAGTACGTGCACGATCATGTCATGCACTTCTATCACCTGCACGCGCTGGACTGGGTGGACGTGGTCAGCGCCCTGAGCGCCGACCCCAAGGGGACCTCGGACCTGGCCCAGTCCCTGAGCGGCTGGTCCAAATCCTCGCCGGGTTATTTCTCGGACATCCAGAAGCGTCTCAAGGGCTTCGTGGAGTCGGGTCAGCTCGGCATCTTCGCCAACGGGTACTGGGGCCACCCGGCCTACAAGCTGCCCCCCGAGGCCAACCTGATGGCCGTGGCGCACTATCTGGAGGCCCTGGCCTGGCAGCGGGACGCCGCACGCCTGCACGCCATCTTCGGCGGCAGGAACCCCCACCCGAACTTCGTCGTGGGCGGTGTCCCCTCCCCCATCGATCTCAACTCGGACTCCGCGATCAATGCCAAGAAGCTCGCCGAGGTCCAGACCGTCATCGCCTCCATGCGCCAGTTCGTGGACCAGGTCTATGTCCCCGACACCCTGGCCATCGCCAGCTTCTACAAGGACTGGGCGGAGCGCGGGGAGGGGTTGGGCAATTTCCTCTGCTACGGCGATCTTCCCGAGAAGGGCATGCTGGACCCGGAGAGCTTCCTCTTCCCGAGGGGGGCAATCCTCGATCGGGACCTCTCCACCATCCATGAGGTGGACCTGCACGACGACAGCCAGATCCAGGAGTTCGTCAGCCACTCCTGGTACGACTACACCGGAGGCAAGGAGGCGGGGCTCCATCCCTACGCGGGTGAGACCAGCCTCGACTACGATGGCCGCGGGGGGGTGAAGCCCCCCTTCACGCAGCTCGACGTGACGGACGGCTATTCCTGGCTCAAGTCGCCCCGCTGGAAGGGGCACGCCATGGAGGTGGGCCCCCTGGCGCGGATGCTCCTGCTCTACGCCGACACCAACGCGGCCGCCCATCCCCAGGCCAAAGAGCTGGTGGACATGACCCTCACCCAGCTGGATCTGCCGGTGCGGGGTCTCTTCTCGACCTTGGGGCGCACAGCGGCCCGGACCCTCGAGACCAAGATCGTCGTCGACGCCATGCAGACCTGGTACGACAACCTGGTGGCGAACATCAAGTCCGGCGACTCCAGGACCTTCAGCGAGACCCTGTGGGACCCGTCCTCATGGCCGCGGGAGGCCAAGGGCGCCGGCTTCATGGAGGCCCCCCGGGGTGCCCTGGGACACTGGATCGTGATCAAGGATGGGCAGATCGACAACTACCAGGCGGTGGTCCCCTCCACCTGGAACGCCGGTCCGCGGGACCCCGAGACCCAGCCCGGCGCCTACGAGGCCGCGCTCCAGGACAACCACCAGCTCGCGGACGTGAAGCAGCCGGTGGAGATCCTGCGCACCATCCACTCCTTCGATCCCTGTATCGCCTGCGCCGTGCACCTCTCGGATCCCGAGACCGGCGAGCAGATCCAGGTCAAGATAACCTGAGCCGCCGAGCGATGCCGGCGAGCTAGTCCTGGGCCGCGCAAGCGGCCCTTTCTTTGGCGCCTATCGAGCGCGCGCCGGGACCATCGAAACGAGCCAAGCGGAGGCTGGTCAGGCCCCATGCCCGGGGCTAACAGGCCCTGGTGTACTGAGGCGGCGGCTCGAGCACGCACGTCAGCCCCAGTAACCGGGCCGCACGCAGCGTCCATTCCCCATTGCGCTGGTTGCTCAACGGCGAGCGGAACCCGTGGCTCGGATAGCCGTGAGCGGATGCGGCTCCAGCCAATCGTGGCCCGCTTTCGGGCCCCGCTCGGCACCCGCGACGAAGGCCGCCCGAACCCTGGTGATCTCGGCCTCGCTCATGGGCCGGGACATCTTCCCAAGGGCGCCGCCGAAGGCCAGGGTGCCCAGTGCGATGGCAGGCCAGCCGCCCGCGCCCCCAGGTGAACCAGGTGCCGATCATTGGCCACCCTGTCGTCCGAGAGGTACTGACACGTGGGCGAGACACCGATGCGGTTCCGCAGGCTGACCGACCGGACCGTCAGGGGCGCAAACAGGTGGTGGGGCTGGGGGCTCACGGTGGCGACGAAGGCGACATGTGGGTGGCAGGGGACCGTTGGTCTGCCAATGGGACGCTCGCTTCAGCGTCAGACGGCGTCTCCGCCGACGGTAACGGCGGCGGCCTGAACAGCTCCCGGGCGTTGTCGAGCAGCACCCGTCTTTTCACTTCCTCGGGGAGGTAACCGGCCCATCGCCGGTGAAAGTCCAGGAAGTCGCCGATGCGCTGCCAGCCGGTGTCGGCCCGGTCCCAGGCGTCCAGGCGGTCAACGGGCCAGACCGCGTCAGAGCCGATCAGGAAGCGACGCGGCCAGCGGCTGACCAGTGCCTCCCACTCCGGCAACAGGCGACCATCCGCACCGGTGATGGGGAAACGCACGAAGCGCCAGGGGTCCCGCGCCGACAGGTCCATCCACACGTTCGGGCAGGCGCTCAGCACCCGTTCCACCTCATCCGGAGGCAAGGCCGCACCGGCATGGGCCAGCACCAGCCGGGTGTTGGGGTTGGCACGGCAGATCGAGAGGGTTGGATCGGCGCGGGAGAACTCGGTGTGGATCAGCAGCGGCACGTCGTACTCGGTGGCGAGGGCCAGCAGGTCCTTCAGCACGTCATTGCGTTTCCATCGCAGGGCGAAGCCGCCGATCAGGTGGAGCTCGCCGATGCCCCGGTAGCTTCCCGACCCCAGTGCCTTGCGCACCTCGGCCACCAGACCCGGACGCCGCTGCCAGCCATACCAGTCTCCGCCGCGCCGGTACACGCTGTAGATGGGCACGACGATATCCGGTGCCAGCGCATGCAGCTCCAATGCCTTCGACGCCGGTCTACCGGCGACGACGGCCAGCTCGACGCCGTTGTCGCGCAAGATCTGAACGGCCTCCTCAGGCGAGGTGACCTCCGCCTGGTTCCACTTGTAATGCAGGTGCGCGTCCGCGATGGGCATTGGCGCCTGCTTCTCCGATGGGGCATCTCCCGCCGGTTGCCCGAGCACTGGCACAGCGAATAGAGAGGCCAGAAGGAAGGCGGCCGCGCCGATCAGGTCGTTGGGGACGCGACCGTGGCGTCGCCCACGCCGAGCGCGACTGGACTCGTTGTCTGTCACCTTTCGATCTCCACCGTCTAAGGCCGGGCCTTCGAGCCGCCCGGTGAGCCTCGGAAACACTCCACCAACTTCCCGGCGGAGACGCCAGAGGCCCCACCGACGATCTTGAGGCCATCCAGGGCATCGATACAGGCCCCCGCATGATCGCACAGAGGCAGCGTCATCGCGGAGACCAGGACGCACCTGGTGGACCACCACTTTGCCCAGCCGCGGGTTCGCCCGAGGCCCTCGGGGAGTTGATGGCGGTGATTCGAGGAGACTCGCGAGGCTGGCGCTCGAGCCAGCCCAAGACCTGGCCTTCCGCTCACGATGGCATCGAGGCCGAGGGTGCGTCGGTATCGAGAAGGGTCACGCCTCGACACTCGCGGCGCCCGCTTCCGCGCCCCTCGGCCCCGGAATGGCACCGGATGGCCGAGGGCCTAGGCGACTGCCCCGGTGAGCGCCACCCCTCCCGCGCCCTCACTCGGGGGCCCGTCCGAGACCCGCCCGACACGTCGGCGGGAGAAACGCCAGGCCTGGGGATAGGGAAACACGTCCTCGAAGGCGCCGGCGCGAATCCGCGCCTGCTGCGCCCACCAGAAGTCCGGGGACAGCAGGTCGCCGTGCAGATCGAGGAAGGCCCGCCGCACCCGGGGATCGGTCAACAGAAAGGTCGCCCATTCCTCCGGGAAGACATCGTTCGGCGCCACTGAGTACCAGGGCTCTTCCGCGAGCTCCATCTCGGGGAAAGGCGCCTCCGGGATGCGGCGGAACCGGCACTCGGTGAGGTAGCAGATCTCGTCGTAGTCGTAGAAGACGACGCGCCCGTGCCGGGTGACACCGAAGTTCTTGAGCAGCATGTCGCCGGGGAAGATGTTGACTGCCGCGAGCTGTCTCAGGGCGTTCCCGTACCCCTTCATCGCACGGCGCACCTGCTCGTCGTCGGCGTCGCGCAGATAGAGGTTCAGGGGCGTCATGCGGGACTCGATATAGAGGTGCTTGATCACCAACACGTCGCCGTCGCGGGTGACGCTGGACGCGGCGTCCCGCTCCAGCTCGGCGAGCAGCTCCGCGGAGAAGCGGTGCAGCGGGAAGCAGGCATCCGAGTATTCCCAGGAATCGGCCATCCGTCCCACCCGGTCGTGCAGCTTGACCAGACGGTACCGGTCCTTCACCTGCGCGCGGGTGAGGTCCTTCGGGGCGGGGAATCGGTCCTTGATGACCTTGAACACATAGGGGTACGACGGCAGGGTGAACACGGTCATGACCAGGCCGCGCACACCCGGCGCCGTCACCAGCTCGTCCTCCGAATACTTGAGGTGATGCAGGAAGTCCCGATAGAACTCGGTCTTCCCATGCTTCTGCAGCCCGATGACCATGTAGAGGTCGGCCTTCGGGCGGCAGGGCAGGATGCGGGCGAGGAAGCCCACCACCGCCGCGGGCATCTCCGTGTCCACCAGGAAATAGGAGCGCGCGAAGCTGAACAGGTTGGCGATCTCCGCGGTGCCCGTGAGCACGGTATCCACGTAGAGCCCGCCCTGCTCGTTGTTCAGGATCGCCACACCGAAGGGAATCTCATCCGCGCCGTTGATCAGCTTGCCGATCAGGTAGGCACCCTTGTTTCGGAAAAAGGGCGTATTGAGCACCTGGATCTGCAGATTCTGCCTGGGACCGGCCCAGGAGCGGGCTTGCCCGCGAATGAAGCGCAAAAGGTTCCTCAGGTCGCGTCGCAGGTCCTCGAAGGGCAGGGAGAAGGAGAAGCCGGTCAGTAGCTCCTCGACCACGCGCCGGAACCCGTCACGCGCCGGATAGAAGCACCGGTGCGCCGGGGTGTCCAGGTCGATGTGCTCGGTGGAGACCGCGGGGCGGACGAAGATGTTGCGATTGTTGAAATAACGGCGGTGAAACAGCCGGCAGAAGACCGAGTTGTAGAAGGTCTCCGCCAGTTCGGGCTGGCGATGCCCATGGAGCAGGCCGACATAGGCGAGCTTGACCTGCTGCCAGAGCCCCTCGGAGCAGGAATCCAGGGGAAGCCCCATCCGAAGCGCGGCGACGGTCTCGTCCACACGGTGGTCGTAGAACTGGATGCGCTCCCGTGCCGCCTCCTGCACGGCCTGCCAGTCGGCGCGCTCGAAGCGGTCCCGGGCGCCGGCCGTCACACCCCGGAACAGGGCATAGTGCCGGTCGAACCCGGCCAGGACCCCCTCGGCAATGCGCTTCGCGAGGGTTGCCTGTTCCGCCCCGGGGTGCTGGGCCCTCGATCCCGTGTCGAGGGCTGTAGCCGGTCGGGCGACTGACCGGGGACGGAGGGACCGCGCCGCCGCGTCTTGCGGCACCACCGCCCCCGTGGTCGTGATTGCCATTGAGCCAGTGCCTCCCGGGACCTCGGATCGCTCAGGCGACGGCCGCCGGCCTGAACTGGGCCTCCTCCGTTGAGCCGTGCATCGCCGTCACCGAAGAGACACCGCCCTGGATCACGGTGGTGACGTCGTCGAAATAGCCGGCCCCCACCTCCTGCTGGTGCGCGACGAAGGTGTAGCCCCGACTGGCCGCGGCAAACTCGCGCTCCTGGACCATGTCCACATAGGCGCTCATGCCCTCCTGGGCGTAGCACTGGGCGAGATCGAACATGTTGAACCACATGCTGTGGATGCCCGCCAGGGTGATGAATTGGTACACGTACCCCATGGCCCCCAGCTCCCGCTGGAACCTGGCGATGGTGCGGTCGTCCAGGTTGCGCCTCCAGTTGAACGACGGGCTGCAGTTGTAGGCGAGCAGCTGATCCGGGTACTCGCGACGGATGGCCTCGGCGAAGCGCCGCGCGAAGTCCAGGTCGGGGGTCGCGGTCTCACACCACACGAGGTCCGCATAGGGGGCGTAGGCCAACCCACGGCTGATGGCCTGGTCGAGACCCTTGCGGGTGCGGAAGAAGCCCTCCACGGTTCGCTCGCCGGTGAGGAAGCGGTGATCGTGCTCGTCCGCGTCCGAGGTCAGCAGCGACGCCGCCTCCGCGTCCGTGCGGGCCAGGACGATGGTGGGGACACCCATCACATCGGCGGCAAGGCGGGCCGCGATCAACTTCTCAACCGCCTCCCGGGTGGGCACCAGCACCTTGCCGCCCATGTGACCGCACTTCTTGGCGGCGGAGAGCTGATCCTCGAAATGCACGCCGCCGGCACCGGCGCCGATCATGTTCTTCATCAGCTCGAAGGCGTTGAGCACCCCGCCGAAGCCCGCCTCCGCGTCCGCGACGATGGGCAGGAAGTAGTCGACGTAGCCCGGGGCCCCCGGCTCCAGGCCCCTGCCCCACTGGATCTCGTCGGCCCGCTTGAAGGCGTTGTTGATGCGCCGGACCATGGCCGGAACGCTGTCGTAGGCGTAGAGCGACTGGTCCGGATACATGGTCTCGGAGGTATTGGCGTCGGCCGCGACCTGCCAGCCGGAGAGGTAGATCGCCTCGATGCCCGCCTTCGCCTGCTGGACCGCCTGACCGCCGGTCAGCGCCCCAAGGCAATTGAGGTAG
>JBAPYD010000455.1:0-7351 GCA_049284555.1 Chromatiaceae bacterium
GGAAATACCCAATCGCATGAAACCGAACACCCTCGCTTGCCTCGCCCTCCTCGCCTCCGCGAGCTGGATCCTCCCCTCCAGCGCTGACTGGACCGATGCCCGGTGCGAGATCTACCCGAAGGGCTCCGACCGCCTCGAGAAGATGGTCCCCTGCACCTTCGCCCAGAGCCAGGGCCGCATCACCATCACCCGCAAGGACGGCGTCACCTACGATCTGATGCCGGTCGATGACGCCCCGGGCAACTTCCGCGACCAGAAGGGCCGCTCGGTCTACCGCCAAAGCGGGCTTGGAAGCGCCGGACAGATCTTCCGGTTCCCGGACGAGAGCGTCTACGTCTACTGGGACACCTCGGCTTTGAAACCATCCGAGGACGACAACCCGACGGCGCCGTTCTCCACCAAGTACAGCGGTGGGGACTACGACGCCACGACCCTGCTCCGGTGCAAGGCCGCGACTGATTCCGAATACGGCAACTGTCCCGCGGGGATCCTGCGCATGGAGAATCGCCAGGCGTCGATCGTTGTCCAGAGCCAGCTCGGCAAGCAGTTCACCATCAACTTCATGACGGACTACGTCAACGCGACCGGCCACGAGGTCGACGCGAAGCTCGCCGGCGACACCTGGACCGTCACCCTCGACAACGGGGAGGTCTACGAGGTGCCCCTCGCAGCCATCGAGGGCGGCTGAGCGCCTGCGGAGCCCCAGTCTGTTGGACGACGGGGGCACGAGAGACGCGAAGGCAACTGGGCCGAGCGACGTATTCCGTACCCGACGGTCGCGTGCCGTCAGGCACCTCCCTACGCAGAAACCCGGACAGACAAGCGATCCGCCGATGCCTAACCTAGGGAGATGCTGGTGAAATGCCATCGTGGCCCTTGTTAGCGCGCGCCCTGACCAGCGCTACTGTTCGAGCGGCGCCTCTGACGCCTGCACGGCGCGCGGCCCGCTCGCAACGCCGGCAGAGGTCCCAGGGCCCCACGCTAGACGGTGTATACGATCGACCGGCGGAGGCTGAGGACGCCGCCCTCCGCCGGCACCCAATCGGTCCTTACAAGCGGCGCGTTACACCAGACGGGAGATCAAGCCAAGTCATGTCGATGAAAACCAAACGCTCGATTGCTCCGACCCTGATGATCTCGGCGCTGCTGCTCGCGGCCTGTGGAGAGAAAGCACAGGAGTCGGCCGGCCAGGCGGCAGACAAGGCCGCGGACGCCGTCAAGGAGAGCGCCGCTGAGATGAAGCAGACAGCCGGCGAGGTGGCCCATGCCACCGGCGAGGCCGTCAAGTCCGGGGCGGAGAAGGTGCAGGAGGGCGCCGAGAAGGCCGCGGACTCTGCCCGCGAGGCGGTGCACGACACCGCGCAGAAGGTCGAGGAAGCAACCGAGCCCAAGTGACCGCCGTTCCGGCCTCCCGAGAGGCCGGAACGGCGTAGCAAGTCGCCCGACTTGGGTCTAGCCGCACGGGGCCGAGGGCCCCGGCGCGCACCCCTGCCGGGCGCGGCCAGGCAATCGCCTGGAAACCCAACCACAGAGGAGATCGAGACCATGACCAAGAAGACGTCCTTCATCCTGGGAGCCGCCGCCTTCGCCCTGGCCCTGTCGGGAACCGCCTTCGCGGAGTCCGCCGAGAAGCTGGAGAAGGCCCATGAGAAGGCCGAGGCCAACGTCGAGTCCATGAGCACCAAGGAGGCCGAGAAGATGGAGAAGGCCCACGAGAAGGCCGAGGCCAACGTCGAGTCCATGGGCACCAAGGAGGCCGAGAAGTTGGAGAAGGCCCACGAGAAGGCGGAGGAGCACCTGGAGAAGATCGAGTCCAAGTAGGCCCTTGGCGAATCGCCGTCGGGGCCTCCCGCTCCATTGAGATACGCGGTTCCGCGATACCGGCGCGACCGCGTGTCTCGTCCCCTCCCGGCATGGCACGCCGTCCGGGGCCTTCCCGAGTCGCGCCGGGGCATCGCCTGAAGCGCGCACCCAAACACCGCTTCCATTCGCGGGTCGTTCCCGGCGGCGACCCCGTACGCGAAGAACTCGCCGGTTCGACGACGGAGGTTTCCATGACCAAGACACTCATTGCCGTCATCGCCCTTGTGATCGGCCTCGCCATCGGCGCCTTCGGTGCCCTGACCTTCGGCGGCGGCATGATGGCGGGCGCGGGCGCCGCCGCCGGCCTATCCGTCGGCATTTGCTCGACGGTACGGGCGGCCCAGGAAGAAGGACTCATGACCGCGGAGCAGGTCGATCGGGTCCTGAACAGGGCGGCCCAGGACTTGTCCGGTGCAGGCGAGCTACCACCGGGACACGAGGTGGTCGGAAGCGCGGCGGCGTGCGAGAAGGTGCTCGCTCGCGTGCGTGAGTCCCAATCCAAGTGAGCAGCAGGCGAGCGCCGGCCTGCTCAGTCGCGGCCGCGCCGGACGGGCGAGAGGGCCCGCGCCGCCACTCACAAGAGCGAGCCGGTCATGGACAGTAGCGCACCCACAAAGCCGGACTACCTGACCCCATTGGAGGCCGCCTACGGCGCGCCGAGCCAGGCGGGCTTCGGCAGCGTCGTCTTTCAGGAGATCCTGAAGGTTACCGACGAGCTGTCCGAGGCGGCCAAGGTCAAGTACCGAACGTTCGTGGGGCAGCTCTGGGACCGCTTCGGGGAAGAGGCCTGGATGGGGCCATGGAAGGAGGTCTATGTCCGCAACCCTGCTACGAGGCCGGACATCGCCGCGGAGCTCCGTGGCATCGGCGATCCCGACGCCCGGCTTTCCGTGCCCATGGTCCTGGAGAATGTCGAGGGCGCCGAGACGGCCCGGGCGGCCCTGTCCGCTGCCTTCGACGACCCGGAGGTCACCGAGCTGCGCGTCTTCAATCTGGGGGACGGCGAGGCGATGGCGGGGCTGCTCGTCGCTGGCCGGCGGGGTGCGAGCGGTGAGACCACCTTCCTCGTCTTCCTGATGGACTGACGCGCGCACGGGGCGGGTCATGCGCTGAGCGCCGACGTTCCAGAACCGTTGGAGCCGTCTTGTCCCCGTACCGAGCCATCGTCTCCCTTATCCTGACCTGCCTCCTGGCCGGACTCTTGGTCGGCTGCGGCAAGGGAGTCGATGACCCGATCTCCGCATCATCCTTGGCAAAGGGCGGATTCGCCCGGAGCGACAGGGCAGTGCGCGACTCGAGCGGCCGGGAGATCCGGGTCCGGGGGTTCGTCGATCACCGCAATCTGTACGGTGACGCAAGCGCCCGGCAGATTCTGGATGATTGGTGGAGCGGTGAGGGACCAAGCGCCACCTCCTGGCGTTTCGACCTCAAGGGTCGAGCAGACGACGAACCGGGGCACGGGTTCCCGGTGCATGTCCCCAACGATGCCGGGCGGGACGGCTTGCTGCGCGCCTTTCTCGCCGACGCGAGGGAGAATAGGCCCACGAAGGTCTTGGTACAGGGCAGGCTGCACACCTTCGAGGCCCCATTGAACGCGATCACCCTGACGGGCCTCTATCTGGAAGCGCGGTCCGCGCAGGCGATCCGGATCGAGCCCCAGGACTCGCACTGGCAGCAACGAGGTATTTCGCTGGCACCGGTACGCCACGAAGTCAGGGATCCCCTTACGCGGATACCCTGACAGACAAAGAAGAAGGTAATGACTAGCCTTGCGGCTCCAGCGTCGGATGCAGCCGCCCGAATTGAATTGGGTTGTTGGGCAATGTCCGTGGCAGTGGGGCTTACCCCGACAACCAAGGATACGTCGATGACGATGCGTGCGACGCCCCAGCACGGCTCAATCTTGTCATCGTCCGCAACGAACCGATATTCGGCGGAGACCATAGCCGAAAGCACACGGGAGAACAGCATGGGACTCTTCGACTTCGCGAAAGACATCGGCAAGAAGCTATTCGGTCATGAGGCCGAGGCCAGCGACAAGATCAAGGAAGAGATCGAGCACGACAACCCCGGGATCAGTGACCTGACCGTGAACTACCAGGACGGCGTGGTCTCACTCAGCGGCAAGGCGGACAGCGCCGAGGCCATGGAAAAGGCGGTCCTCATGGCCGGCAACGTGAAGGGGGTGGCGGAGGTCAAGGCCGAGCAGATCGAATCGCCCCCCCAGACCGATCAGGTCGAGTTCTACGTCATCCAGAAGGGCGACACCCTCTCGGCGATCGCCAAGCGGTTCTACGGCGACGCGAACGCGTACCCGCGCATCTTCAAGGCCAACCGGGAGGTCATCAAGGATCCGGACCTGATCTTTCCCGGACAGAAGATCCGCATCCCGGCGTCTGACGCTTAGCGGGCCGCGGAGCCAATGGCCGAGAAGCGGTCATGCGGGCGCTTGCGCCTGCGGATTCTCGCCGGTCTGTCGCTCAGTCTCGTTGCAGGTCTGATCCTGGCCGACGCGGACGGCCCGGACTTCTACGCCATCCGGGATGTCGCCCAAGGGGACGTACTCGACATCAGGGCCGAGCCGTCGCCCCACGCACGCAAGATCGGCGAGATCCCCCCGGATGGCACCTGCATTCGCAACCTGGGCTGCAGGGGCGGGCTGAGCCTTCAGGAGTTCACCGAGCTCTCGCCCGCGGAGCAGGAGAGACGCCGGCGTCAGAATCCGCGCTGGTGCAAGGTGGAATATCGCGGCACAACGGGCTGGGTCGCCGGACGCTACCTGGCCGAGGGGGATTGCCGCCGCTGAGCCAAGCTGCTCACAAGATCGATGGGGCCCGTGCCCCTCTGCGATTCATTGGAGGATCTGCCGATGAGATACCTGGTCCCCATACTCCTCTGCACCCTGCTGATCACCTCACCCCTGTGGGCGCTCGAGATCCGCACGGAACGGGTCCATTTCAAGCCGGGCGAGACCAGCGCCGTCGTCGAGGCATCGATCAAGGGCCGCCAGATCGTGGACTACGTGCTGGGCGCCAGGCAGGGCCAGCACATGAGCATCAGCATGGCCAACGACCATGCGGCCAGCTACTTCAACATCCTCGCACCAGGGGTGAAGGAGGTCGCGATGTTCAACGGCTCGACGGCGCAGAACCAGTACGAGGGCGTCCTCCCCGAGAGCGGTGACTACAAGGTCCGCGTTTACCTGATGCGCAGCGCCGCGCGTCGCGACGAGGTGGCAAGGTATCGCCTGGAGATGATCATTGCCGACGGCGATGAACAGGCCAGCGCCGCCGGATCCGAGCAGGGCCCCGGCGCCGAGGATTTGCCCGCCTCCCCCGAGGACGGCGGACCCCGCAATTGGGAGGTGACCGGGGTCGCCCACGGGCTGAACCTACGGGAGCGGGCCTCCCGCTCGGGGAAGGTGATCGCCACTTACCCCCCCGGAACTGTGCTCGACAACCTCGGTTGCCTGCGCGCCGAGGGCGGCATCTGGTGCGATGTACAGCAGCTGGGCGGCGGGCCGCGGGGCTATGTTGCCGCGCGGTTCCTCAAGCCAGCCGTCTCCCCCGAGGGGTCCGCCTCGATGGGGCCGGACGACTCCGCCCTGCGCGCCGGTCAGGGCGATTTCGATGCGACGGGCCCAATCCCCTGCGCCCAGTTCTCGGGGCAACCCATGGGGCAGTGCGATTTCGGCGTGGCCCGTGCCGGCGGGGGCTATGCGACCGTTGTCGTGACCAGGCCGGACGGGACCAAGCGCGCGATCTTCTTCCGAAAGGGTATCCCGACAGGCGCCGACACCAGCGAGGCCGACGGCTACCCCGAGTTCCACGCGGACAAGGAGCGTGACCTTCACCTGATCCGGGTCGGCCCCGAGCGCTACGAGATCCCCGATGCCGTCGTCCTCGGCGGCTGACTCCGCCGGACCGACTCGGGGCGATACCCAGCCGCGCCATCGAGGCTCAGGCCACGAGAAGGCCGACTGTGACAGCCAAGGTGCCTCCAATCGGGCCAGGCTTTTCGGCCCGCGACGCCGGGAAGCCTTAGGCCGAAGGCAAGACGACCCCTGTTTCCATGCCGCGATCGCCGGCGGCTGACATGACACGCGGCGACCCCTCCGGGCCTGGAGACAGGACTTGGCGCAGAGCCGAACACGGCCGGGCGCCAAGCCGCTCTCGAAACAACCCGGGATTGACTCAACCTTCAGCGAGGACCTCACCATGGACCCGACCAGTCTCATCATCTTTCTGCTCATCGGCGCCGCGGCGGGCTGGATCGCCGGACTCCTCATGCGGGGCGGCGGCTTCGGCCTGCTCGGCAACATCGTCGTCGGCATCGTGGGTGCGGTGGTCGGCGGATTCCTCTTCGGGCTGGTAGGCGTCTCCGCCGGCGGTGGCCTGCTTGGCTCCCTGGTCACCGCCGTCATCGGCGCGGCCGTCCTGCTCTTCGTGGTCGGTCTGATCAAAAAGGCATGATCTCGGAGCCCGGTGCCATGCCCTCGACCATCTTTGCCCTCGCCCGGGCTGGCTGATTGCCGGAAAGCCCCCACAACCCCAAAAAAGGAGATGATGAGATGAATACAACCGCCTGGACGATCCTCGGTGCCTTGTGCCTGGCCGCCCCCCTGGCCCATGCGTCGCATCCCAGCTTCGACTGCAGCAAGGCCTCCCATGAGGCCGAGGAGCTGATCTGCAAGGACTCGGAGCTCGCCGCATTGGACCGCAGCCTCGCGGAGCTCTATGCAACCGTCATGAAGCACACCCCCGCAAGTGAGCAAGGCACCCTCAAGGCAGAGCAGCGCGGATGGGTGAAGGGGCGCAATGACTGCTGGAAGTCCGACGACCAGCGCGGCTGCATCAAGGCCGAGTACGAGGCCCGAATCAACGAGCTCAAGGACCGATAGGATCGGACCCGGCGCTCGCCCACCAGTTGGGGAGCGCCGGGCCCCATTGCCCTTTCTCCATCGAGACACCAACCGAGTACCGTCCTGGCACCTGATTGGCTCGCCTCCCGAGACGCGCCAATCTCGGAACGCTCCCGTTGAATGAAGCCGTTGCCTATTGCGCTTCCCGTGCAGGCCATCCCCGGCCCGCATGGGAAGCCCTATCGATCGGCGTTTCCGCACCGACGACCAACCGATACCGCCCGCCCCACTCAATAGCGTCCATCGAGGGCCGATGAAGACGCCCAAGCCTGCAATTCGGGGTTGCACATGGTGGCAACCTCGCTATCATGGCGCCACCGAGAAAGATTCATTTAAAATTGAATGTTATGGGGGTTTTGTCATGCGATTGATGAATTTTTTTGCGGCCCTGCCCTTGTTGGCGGGCCTCGATTGCGCCGCAACGCCCTTCTGGGGCGCCAAGCACTCGGCACCGGCCGACACACCCATCGAGGCCCTGCAGCCCGGGGAATTCATCTGGGAAGGACAGCTGGTAAAGGAAGGGCCGGTGGTGGTTTTGGTGAGCCTGCCGGAACAGATGGCCTACGT